>NZ_JBHXRU010000011.1:0-98254 GCF_042716255.1 Streptomyces sp. NPDC058662
GGCCCCGGATGCTTCCGCGGGACCTCGTCGACTTCACGGGCCGCACCGCCGAACTCGACCGGGCCGACGCGCTCGTCCGGGCCGCCGGACCCGGCGCCGCGATCCTCGCCGTCACCGGCATGGCCGGCGTCGGCAAGACCGCCTTCGCCACCCGCGTCGCGCACCTCGCGAGCGCCGCCTACCCCGACGGCCAACTCTTCGTCGACCTGCACGGCCACAGCGCCGAACGCGGCCCGATGCCCGCCCACGAAGCGCTCGACCTGCTGCTGCGCATGGCCGGGGAGCCCTGCGAACACCCCAGCGGGGACGGCACCGGCTCCGGCACCGTCCTGGCCGCCGCCCGCTGGCGCGCGACGCTCGCCCGGCGCCGCATGATCGTCGTCCTGGACAACGCGGCCGACGCCGCGCACATCCGCCCGCTCCTGCCGGGCGACTCGGCCAGCCTCGTCGTCATCACCGGCCGCGGTCCGCTCGCCGAGGTGGACGGCGCCCACCAGCTGCCCCTGGGCGTACTGTCCACCGCGGAGGCGGCGGCGCTCTTCACCGCCATCACCGGGACCGCCATCACCGGGACCGCCATCACCGGGACCGACGCCGCCGCCGCGCCGGAGCGGCGCGGCCGGGCCGCCGTCGAGGTGGCACGGCTGTGCGGGAACCTGCCGCTGGCCGTCCGGCTCGCCGCCGTCCGGCTCCGCGAACGGCCCACCTGGCCCGCCGAGGAACTCGTCGGCCGACTCCGGGGCGACCACGCCCTCGACGAACTGCGGCTGGGCAGCCGCAGCGTGAGCCAGGCCTTCCACGCCTCGTACCGCGCCCTCACCGACACCGAGCAGCGCGTCTTCCGCTGCCTCGGGCTGCTCCCCGGGCCGGACGCCGACGCGGCGGCGATCACCGCGCTGACGGCCGCCCCGCCCGCACGGATCCGGCCCGTGCTGGAGAGCCTGCTGGACCGCAACCTGCTGGAGCAGCACGCCAGCAACCGGTTCCGGCTGCACCCGCTGCTGCGCCGGTACGCCCTGCGGGCCGCCGGTCGGGAGGACTCCGAGCCGGTCCGCCGCGCCGCCGCCGGCCGGCTCGCCGAGCACTACCTCGTGCACGCCCGCTCGGCGCTGCGGCTGCTGCGCCCGCCCCGCGCCCTGCTGGCCCTCGACGGCCCCGACCGGCTCTTCCCGCACGCGCGCGCCGCCGCCCAGTGGCTCGCGGTGGAGCGGCCCAACCTGACCGCCGCCGCGTACCGGCCCGCCACCGGGCTGCCCGCCGAGCGCACCCGGGCCCTGGTCCAACTCCTGGCCCGCTACGACGAGCTGACCCGCAGCGCGCTACGTCCCGGCCGCCAGCGCGAGCTCGGCCAGGGCCGCGACCTCGGCCGCCAGCGGGCGGTCGCGCTGGAGGGGCGGAGCGGCCTCGGCTAGCCGCGCCCACAGGCCGCTCGGGCGGGCCCCGGTGAGGTGCCCCGCCTGGGTCAGGGCCAGCAGCAGCCCGCCGGCGATCCAGCGCAGCCGGTCGAGCATGTCGGCGACCGCGGTGGCGCTGTTGAGGGCGAGCGGCACGTGGTCCTGGTTCTCCAGATTCGTGGGGATCGTCGTCATCGACGCCGGGTAGCCGAGCTGACGGATCCGGGACAGGTGCGAGGACGCGGCGATCTGCACGCCGGCGAGCCCGCTGTCCCGGCCCGGGACGGGCGCCAGCAGGGGCGGCAGACCGCCGTTGGCCCGGGGGTCGAGCAGCAGGGCGAGCTGGCGCTCCATCAGCAGCGCGACCTGCTGGGCGCAGGTCGCGTGCGACTCCGAGGCCAGGGCGACCGGCGCGGCGTGGAAGTTGCCGCCGTGCAGGATCGCGCCGTCGACGGTCACCGGGTTGTCCGTACAGCCCGCCGCCTCCGCCAGCAGTACCTCCTCCTGGAACCGCAGCTGGTCCAGGACCGCGCCCAGCACCTGCGGCGCGCACCGCAGCGAGTACCGCTCCTGCAACGGCCGCGCCGCCCCCCGTACGTGACCGGGCGGCAGCTCCGCCCGGATCAGGGCCGCCGCGCGCCGCTGCCCCGGCTGGTTGCGCACCCGGCTCAGTCCGTCGTGGTAGGGATCCGGATCGGCGCCCAGGAGCGCGGCCAGGCGGCCGGTGGCCGCGGCGGCCAGCCGGACCGCGGCGGCCAGCTCCCGGTGGTTGTGCAGCGCCTGGGCCAGGCACGCCCCGGAGCCGTTGACGAAGGCGAGCGCGCCCCGCGCGTCCCACACCGCGCCCGGCAGGCCGAGCCGGCGCAGCACGACGTCGGGCCGCTCGCGGCCGGCGCCCGGCCGGCGCGGATCCGTCCAGGCGGCCTGGCCCTCCCCGGCTCCCGTGGCGGCCAGCGCGGCATGGGCGAGGGGTACGAGGTCCCCGCTGGCGCTCAGGCTGCCGTCGCGCGGCACCACCGGAGTGAAACCGGCGTTCCACTGGTCGGCGAGCGAGCGCCACAGCTCCGGTTCCACGGCGGAGTGGCCCGCGGTCATCCCCCGCAGCCGCAGCCACACCATGGTGCGGGTCACCGCCGGGGCCAGCGGCTCGCCCTGGCCGGCCGCGAGGTGCCGGATGAGGCCCAGTCCCTGGGCTCCGGGATCGGTGTCGGCCGGGTAGTCGACGAGCGGGCCGAAGCCGCGGGTGGCCCCGTACACGTCCCTGCGCTCCCGGGCCCGTTCGAAGACCTCGCGGCTCGCGGCCATCCGCGTCCGGTCGGCCGCCGTCGTCTCGATCCGCGCGGTCCAGGCACTGCGGGCGAGCAGGTCCTCGACGCCGCCGCACCGGGAATCGTCCGGGTCCGGTCCCGGCTCCGCGGCGGGGCCCGGCGCCGTCGGCGCGCCCGCCGGGGCGGCCGTCATCGCGCCCCCCGCGGGTCGGCGGCGGCCAGGCCCGGCAGCTCGCCCGTCAGGACCCGGTCACCGGCCCGCGGGATGCGCCGGACGCGGACCACCGTACGGGGCCCGGGGCAGGAGCCGAGAGCCCCGGCGAGCCGGGACCGTACCCGGGCCGGCTCCAGATCGCCGTCGCTCGCGTAGTACAGCCCGTAGTGCTCGCCCCGGATCTCGTCGGCCACCGGCACGCAGGCCGCGTCCGTGCCGGGCAAGGCCTCCCGGACGAGCTGCTCGATCCGGCCCAGGTCGCAGCGCACCCCGTTGACCTTCACGATCCCCGAGGCCCGGCCGATCCTGCGGAAGGTCCGCGCGCCCTCGGCGACCACCAGGTCCGGCATCACCAGTTCCCCGGGCGCGGCCCGGCCCGGCCGGCGGGCCAGCCGGGGCCCGGTGACGGTCAGCGGGCGGATCCCCGGGCCGGTGTCCTTCCACCCGACATCGGGCAGCAGCCGCCACGGGGCCCCGTCCCGGGCCACGGGGTCGATGTTCCGGGTGGCGACGGCGCCGGTCTCCGTCGAGCCGAGCACCTCCACCGCGCGGAAGCCGGTGCCGGCCAGCCGGGCCGCCACCTCGAACGTGGCGCCGGTGGCCCGGGCCGTACTGTGCACAGCGATCACCTCGCGGCGTGCGGCGGGCACCGGAAGGCGGCGCAGCAGCTGCCACGTCGACGGCAGACAGGCCACCAGGGTCCTGGCCCCCGCCTCGAACTCGGGCGGATCCAGCGGCCGGTCCCAGCACAGCACCGCCGGCACGCCCAGCAGCCGGGGGATCTCGACCCCGAAGATCCTGCCGTACAGATGGCGCGGCGGGGCGAAGCACACCACCCGGTCCACCCGGCCGAGGGCCGAGGCCAGCAGTTCGGCCTCGGCCGCCAGTTGGGCGGCGCTGCGCAGCCAGGTGACGGGCGCGGCGGTGGTGCCGGAGGTGTCGAAGGCGATCTCCCCGGGCGGGGGCGCGGCCGTCCGCGTCACCGGCCGGTCCCCAGGACCCCGGCGTCCTCCAGCCGGTCCGCGACGAACCGGGACATGCGCCCGACGGTGGCGAACCAGTGCCGTACGTCGTCGCCCACCAAGTCCACCTCGATGTCGAACTCGCCCTCCACCGCGCTGATGCACTCCATCACGGTGAGGCTGTCGTAGCCGTCCCCGAGCGCTGCCCGGAGGTCGGTGTCGTCCGGGACCGAGGCGAACTCCGCCCCCAGCCGGGACGCAAGGAGCACGCGGAGCCGGGTGTGCACGGATTCGAGGGGTGTCGTCATCACGGCCGTCCTTCGCTGACGTCCGGTCCGACCGGCAGGTCGGACCGGTGAAGTGGACCCGCCGCCGCGATGTAGACGTCGGCGGGCGAGGTGGGGCGGAACTCCAGGTAGAAGAACGGACTGCGGACCGTCACCCCGAGGGCCTCGGCGATGTGCGCGGCCAGCTGGGAGCGGAACTCCTCGTCCCGGTCCGGGGAGACGCAGCAGAGCACCGAGGCGTGGTGCAGGCCCTCCCCCTCGGCGGGGCGCGGCAGCGCCGCCACCGGCCAGCCGCCGGCGAAGACCCGGTCCTCGGCGACCGGTTCGAAGCGGACGACGACATGGGCGCGTCGGACGCCGCGGCCGGTCAGCCAGCGGGTGATGCTCAGGGCGACCGCCCGGCGCCGGGGGGCGGACAGGTCCGCGGTCGCGATGGTGATCGTAGGCATCGTGGTCCCAGGGGGAGGCGGGTCGGGGGACTGCGGGGCGCGGGGGCCTGCGGGGCGGGCCCGGGTCAGGAGAGCGTCAGGGCCGGCAGTCCGGCTCCGGTCCGGATGCGGCCGCCATCCGCGCCGGCACCGGCGCCGCCGTCGGCGGCCGCGGATCCGGCGCCGGCGTCGCCGCCCGGCCCGGTCGCGGCGTCGGCCGTCCGCCGCAGCAGCGCTCCGAGGAGGGCGGCGAGCGGACCGCCGCCGGCGGGCGCCAGCGGGGACCAGGCCGTACCGTCCGGCCGGTCGACGGCCTTGAGGAACAGCCCCAGGTGCCCGCTGTCCACGGGCAGGCCGGCGCGCCCGAGAGCCACCAGCGCCTCGTACGTGGACAGCAGGTCCGGCAGCCGGTCGCCCTCGTTGGCGAACCCGCCCCCGCGTACGCGGTGCGCCTGAAGCGCCGAGGCCGTCTCCGCCGCCGGCACGGGCGCACCGGCGGCCGCCAGGACCCGATGGGCCTGCAGCGTCGAGCGCAGGCTCGCCGGGGCGCCGGGCACCTGGCCGAAGCGGCCGCCGGGATGCGCGCAGGACGCGGTGAAGCGGACCAGCGCCCGGACGTCCACCGCACGGGCCACCGGCGTGCCGAGCAGCCGCAGGGTCTCCACGGCGGAGGCGGTGGAGACCAGGTCGGAGCCGCGCCCGCTCCAGTAGCCGAAGCCCCCGTCGTCGTTCTGCAGGGCGGTGAGCCAGTCGGCGATCCCCGCGCGCGCCGGCGGGTCCCCGGCGAACGCGCCCGCCGCCACGGCCCACAGAGTGCTCCGGACCTCCGCGCCGCGCCCGGGCATGTACATCACCCCGCCCTCGTTGGGCAGCCGGCACGCCTCCATCCAGCGCACCAGCTCCGCGCGCCGGCCCGGTCCGGTCGCCGGGTCCAGGGCGAGCGCCGCGGTCGTCAGCGCGTCGGCGGCCAGCGCCGGTTCCCGGTACGTGTACCCGCCGCCGGGGACGGCCAGGGCGGTGATACGCCGGGTGACGGCCTCGGCGACCGCGTCGGTGGAGACGCCGAGGGCGCGCAAGCTGCCGACCGCGCAGAAGGACGCCCACACGTCCTCCACCGCGTACTCCTCCCAGCGCACGAAAGCGCCCGACGCGCCGCGCAGCCGCAGCACCCACTCCACGCAGCGCTCCGGCTCCGCGGCCGTCGCCCCCAGCGCGGCGAGCGCTCCCGCCGCCCGGTACGTCGCCCACATGCACGGCACCTCGGCGGCGGGGGAGAAGCGGAAGCCGCCGGACGCGTCCTGCCGCGCGCGCAGCCAGGCGACCAGTCGGCCCACGTCCCACGGCGGCGGCTCGCCGGGGACGGCCGCCCAGGCCAGTACCCCGTAGTAGCAGGCCCGTACGTCCGCGCGGCCGTGCCGGGCGTCCGCCGGGGTCCAGCCGAGCCCGCCGTCCGGGCCCTGGAGCTCGCCCAGCCAGCGCAGCAGCCGCCGGTGGCGGCTCCGGTCGGAGCCGGCGTACGGGGAGCCGGCGGCCGGGCCGGCGAGGGAGGCGGCGGTGCGGGCGGTGAAGTGCGTGGCCCACACCTCGGCGCCCTGGCCGGGCTGCATGCCGTACGCCTCGCCGGTCCAGGTGGACTCCAGCCAGCGGGCCGTCCGCTCGGGGGCGGGCAGCGGGTGGCCGAGGTCCCGCAGGGCCTGGGTGCAGTAGAAGGTCGCCCAGGCGTCGGAGGGCATCCCGGCGCTCCACGCGTAACCGCCGTCGTGGTTGCGGCGGGAGAGGAGGTAGTCCGCCGTGGCCCCGGGGGCCGCCGCCGTGTCGGCCCGGTCCAGCCAGGCGAGGGTCCTCGTCGCGGCGTACGTGCACCACAGGTCGGGCTCGCCGGTGACCGCGCCGAGGGCTCGCGCCGCCGCGCCGGTCACGGAGTGCGCTCCAGTATCCGTATGTTCGAGCGTTTCCAGCTCTTCTGCGAGGCGCCGCTCTTGGTCCTCTGCGGCAGGGAGTTGACGAACGCGACGCGGTCCCAGGAGAGGCCGAGCCGTTCCTTGGAGACGCGCCGCACCTCCTCCGCGACGGCCGGTTCGTCGATCCGGTCCGCGCCGGAGAGGCGCTCCAGCAGCAACTGGGCGAAGTCGCCGTCCGGCCCGACCTCGATCAGGTACCCGGTGGCCTCGGCCGCGCCGAACACCACCTCCTCCACGTCGCGCGGAGTGAGCACGACGCCGTGCACGCGCAGGGTGTCGGAGGCCCGGCCGTGCACCGTGACCAGCGCGGTGTCCCGGCCGCAGGGGCAGCCGTGCGTGAGCGTCACCACGTCCCCGGTGCGCAGGCGCAGCAGCGGGCGGGCGTAGGCGTTCAGCGGGGTGACGACCAGCTGCCCGGTGCCGCCGCCGCGGACGGGAACGATCGCGTCCCCCGTGTCGAGTTCGAAGTACGTGGCGGCGGGCAGCAGGTGCTGGCCGCCGGCCGCGCAGGCGGTGGCGAGGGTACCGGTCTCGGTGCTGCCATAGCTGGCGTCGTGGGCATCGGCTCCCCACCACTGCCCCAACCGGGTACGGAACGGCGCGGTGTTGACCTCCCCGAGCAGCATCAGCCTGCGCAGTCCGGCGCCGAGCTCGGGCAGCAGGCCGCGGGCGGCCGCCAGCCGGGTCCACTCCAGGGCCACGCCGGGCGCCAGGAAGACGGTGGTGGGGCGGTAGCCGCGCCACAGGTCCACCAGCCGGTCCCAGCCGGTGATGCCGGCGGCGAACGGGTAGGCGCGCACATGGGAGAGGTCGAGGTAGTCGCTGACCTGGGCGATCAGGTCCCCGACCGGGACCACGTCCGAGGGCATGAGGCTGAGGATCCGCTCGTCCTCGTCCAGGACGGACCGCCAGGCCTCGGCGACCGAGACGGTGTTCCAGATGACGTCCTCGGCGAGCCTGGGCGTGGGGGTCGGGCTGCCCGTGCTGCCGGTGGTCTCGTAGTACCGCAGCGCCTCGCCCGGCGTGACGGTCGCGAAGTCGAGCGGCCGGGCCTTCAGTTCCTCGCGGGGCGTGGGCGCCAGCGCGGCGAAGGCCTCCGGGGAGAAGGGTCCGAGAGCCCGGTAGGCCGGTGCGGCCGAAGCCCTCTCCCACACCCGGGCGAGTTTGCGCGCATAGAATTCGGGCCCGGGTGTTCCGGCCGTTTCCTCGGTCTCCCGCCGCGCTTCGCGCAGGATGTCCAACCGTCTGTCGTGATGCACAATCACTTGATCTCCCGGCACAACCGCTGGATGAGAGTCGACCGTCAGCTAACACCGGCCCGACGGTGATGTCCATGCGCTTAAGGGTTCCTGAAACCCGCCCGCACGTATTCCGCGCCGACTCGGGTATCCATTCCCGGTGTTAAGCGTTCGTTAAGCGCCGCCGGGCATCGTTCCGGGCGGGATCTGGAACAGGGTCTACCGAGGGAGCGTTCTTGACCAGAGTCGTTGTCACCGGAGCGGGCACGGGCATCGGCCGGGCCGCGGCCCGCCTCTTCGCCCAGGACGGCGCGGAGGTGGTCGTGGTCGGCCGGCGCGCGGACGTGCTGAAGGACGTGGCCGCGAGCCTGGCCCCCGCCACCGTCCACATCGTGGCCGCCGACCTCGCCCAGACGGCCGGCGTCGAACAGGTGCTCGCCGCGCTCCCCGACGGACCGGTCGACGTGCTCGTGAACAACGCGGGCGGGATCGACAGGGCCAAGCAGCCCGGACTGGCCGGGTACGCCGACTCCTTCCGGCGCACGCTCGACGCCAACCTCTTCTCGGCGGCCGTGCTCACCGAGGCGCTCTGGCCGCGGCTGCTGCGGCCGGGCGCGCGGGTGGTCAACGTGAGCTCGGTGGCCGCGCGGCGGGGCGGCGCCGACGGGTACACGGCCGCCAAAGCGGGGATGATCGGCTGGTCCCAGGGCCTGGCCCGCAAGGGCGGGCCGGAGGGCATCCTGGTGAACACGGTGGCGCCCGGCTACGTCCAGGACACCGAGTTCTTCGACCCCTCCGGGCGCTCGGCGCGGCACGACAGCCTGGTGGCCGACACACTCGTCGGCCGCGCGGGCGTACCCGGTGACATCGCCTCCGTGATTCATTTCCTGGCCTCGCCGGCCGCCGGATGGATCACCGGGCAGGTATTCGACGTCAATGGCGGAAGCGTACTGGGGAGATGAGCGCCGAGATGCAGCGCAGACGCATTCTCTACATATTTCCCGACCGGAGTTCGGAACTCCTCCGCGCTTATGAGGAGGGGGAGTTCTGGGTCGACTACAAAGCGGCGGCCGACCGGGCCGGACTCGATTTCGGCGTGGCCGCCCCCGACCACATAGCCATCGCGCGGGGGACCGCCTACTGGCGGGACGAACCCCTGTCCCCCGAGCGGGACATCATCGTCTACGGCGTGCGTACGAGCCCCACCCACGAGATCGACCTGTGGGCCGGCGTCTCGCTGATGCGCTCCCTCGCGACCCTGGGCTTCTGGCTGCCGATCCCGCTCGACACGGGCATCCTGCTCAACGACAAGTACGCGACCTTGAACGCCTTCCTGGACTCGCCGGTCCCGGTCGTCCCCACCATCCGGCTCGCCGCCGACCGCGACGTGCACCGGCTGCGGCACCTCAACCTCGTACCGAACGACTGGTTCCCGGTGTTCGTCAAGCCGCTCTCCTGGAGCGGCGGGCAGGGCTGTGTGGCCTGCCCGGACCGCGACAGCCTCGAAGCGGTGCTCGGGCTCGCCGCCGGCAGCCGGACCGGAGTCGCGATCCAGCCCCGGCTGGCGGGTGTCACCGCGGACATCCGGGTCGTCGCCGTCGAGGGCACCATCGTCGCGATGTTCGACCGGATCCCGCGCCAGGGTTCGCACGTCGCGAACGTCACCCGGGGCGGCAGCTACTCCGTGCGCACCGAGATCGATCCCCGCGTCCACGACCTCGTCAAACTCGCCGCACGGCGGCTCGGCGTCGCCTACCTCTGCGTCGACCTGCTGCTGGCGGACGGCACCCTGTGGCTGTCGGAGTTCGAGGCCGACGGGGCGGTGTCGCGGCTGCTCGCGCCCGCCGACCTCGTCCACCACGTCGTCGCCACCCGCTTCGCCGCGTACGAGCGCCGCCTCGACGCCTTCCTGGCCGGCCGCTGACCCGGGGCCGCCCACCCGGCGGCCGCTGACCCGGCGGACGGTCCGCCGCCGCACCGGCGGCCCGCCGGCCCCGGCGTGCTGCCCCGCCGACCCACGCCCGGTGCCCCGAAGCCCCCTGCCCGCTGCCCCGGTCCGCCGACGCGGATCCGGACGAACCGAGAGAGTCGCACCGTGACGACAGCCGCAGCACTCGGCTATCTCGAACAGACCCTGGAGCCCGGGACCGGCGACATCCCCGCCGCCCTGCTGCTCGGACCCGTCGAAGGGCGCGCGAAAGCCCTGGCCGACGCGGGCCTGGACCGCGACCGGTGGCGCGAGGCCCGCCGCCGCTGGATCGCCGAGGCCGACCGGGTGACCCGGGCGATGGTCTGGCTCGACGGCGGCGCCGACGTCGCCGGAATCACGCTCGGCGTGAAGGACACCGTGGACGTCGCCGGCATGCCCACCACCCTGGGACACGCGACGCACCGCCACCACCCGGCCGCCGACGCGGCCGCGGTGGCCCGGATCCGCGCCCTGGGACCGGCCGTCATCGGCAAGGCGTACGCCACCGAACTGAACATCGGCGCCCCCGGTGACGTCCTGAACCCGGCCTTTCCCGATCTGTCCCCGGGCGGCTCAAGCACCGGGTCCGCCGTCTCCGTCGCCGCCGGCATCTGCGATTTCGCGCTCTCCACGGACGTCCTCGGCTCCACCCGCTGGCCCGCGACCAACTGCGGGATCGCGGGACTGCGGACCACCTGGCACCCCGGCCGGCTCACCGGCGCACTGCCGGTGTCGCCCACCCAGGACGCCCTGGGGCTGATGGCCCGTACGGTCGCCGACCTGCGCCGGCTGTGGCGGCGCGGGCCGGTCGTCGGGGCCGGGCCCGCCGGGCCGGAGCCCGGCCGGATTCCGCGCGTGGCCACCGTGGCCAATACCCGGGGCTGCGCACCCGTACTGGCCGAGGGCGTCGCCCGTACCGCCGCGGCCCTGGCCGAACTCGGCGTGCTCTGCCGCGAGGTGGAGCTCCCCGACGACCTGTGGAGCGCCCGCGCCCACGCCTGGGAGCTGTGCGCGATCGACGTCGCCGAAGTGGTCGAGCAGGTCGAGGCCCGGCTCACGCTGCGGATCTCACCCGTCGCCCGCGCCTCCCTGGGACCCGAACCGGCATCCGGACGCCGCGCCGAACTGCTCGACGCACAGGCGCGGTTCCGCTCCGGACTCCTCGCGTTCCTCGACCGCGAGGGCATCGACATGCTGCTGATGCCCGTCAGCTCGACGCCGCCCAAACGGGTCGCCGAACGGGCCGGCCGGCCCACCCTGCCCAAGCCCGACGACGCCGACTACGCGGACCGCCTCGGCTACACCCCGATCGCCAGTTTCGCCGGGCTGCCCGCCCTGGTGCAGCCGGCCGCGGTCGACCCCGCGCACGGACCCGTCGGCGCTCAACTGGTCGGCCGGCCGGACCAGGAAGCCGCCCTGCTCGCACTCGGAGCCCGACTGGAGCACCTGCTCGGCGCGGTGCCGGTGATCGCCGAGCGGGTCGCCCGTACGCTCCGGGACGCGCGATGAGGCGCGTCGGGTCGGTGGACCCCGACCGGATCCGGATCGAGGCGGCCCGCTTGGAAGTCCTGGGCGGTCATCCGGTTCCGTCCGCCGCGGCCGCCCCCGGGACGGCAGGGCTGCCCGAGAGCGGTCCGGCCCAGGTGACCGCGGTCAGCCGCGCCCTCGCGGCCGCCGCCGGCGGTCAGGTCGTCGCCAGCGGCGGCACCACCGGCAAGCTCAAGATCACCACCATCGCCCCGGACCAGGGCATCCCCCGGCTGCTGCGAGCCGGCTGGCGCCCGCTCCACGCCGGGGACGTGCTGCTCAACCTGTTCCGCCCGGGCCGGCTGTGGGGCGCGCACTACTTCTACAACGCCCTCGCGGCCCACTGCCAGGCCTCCGTGCTGCCCATGGGGCCGGTCGCCGCCGCCGAACTCCCGGACTGGGCGGACGTGTTCCGCGACACCGGGGTGAACGCCCTCGCGGGCGCCCCGAGCGCCCTGGCCGACTTCGCCGACGCGGTCGTCGCCACCGGCGCCGAACTGCCCGTACGCACCGTTGTCTGGGCGGGCGAGCCGCTGACACCCGCCCGCCGGGAAGCGGTCCTGCGCGCCTTCCCGCAGGCCGCCCTGTGGGGCAACTACGGCTCCATCGAGACGTACGTCATCGCCACCAGCGGCCCCGGGTGCGCGCCCGGCCTGCTCCACCTGCTGCCCGAGCAGCTGCTGGAGTACGACGAGGAGCGCACCCTGCTCACCCGGGTGGGGGACGGCTGGCCCACCCCCGTGGTGCGCTACCGCCTCGGCGACCGGATCACTCCCGACAGCTGCCCCTGCACAACCGAGGACGGCTTCCGGGTGCTCGGCCGCGCCGACGACCGGCTGAAGTTCCACAACACCATGATCCGGCTCGGCGACCTCCTCGACGTGGTCCGCGCCGTGCCGGGCGTCACCGACGGCCAGCTGGCCCTGACCGCGGACCCCGCCGACCCGGAGGCGCTGCGCGCCCTGACCGTCCGCTACACCGGGCCGGAGCGGGACGCGCGCCGGATCCTGTCCGAACTGCTGCGCCGCGTCTACGCCCTGACCGCGATCGCCGCGCAGCACCCCGAGAGCGTGCGGGTCGAACGCGTCGACCGGCTCGCCCGCAACAGCCGCACCGGCAAGGTGGTCCCGCACGCCTGGCACCACCCCACGACAAGCACCGGCTGAGAGCCGGCCACCGCAGATGACAGACAGGGGACAGCGCATGGAGCGCGGCACGCCGGTCGAGAACCGGATCACCAGGGAGTTCCTCGACGGCACGCGCGGCAAGGCCCGCGCCGTCACCACCTCGGACCCCGCCTTCGACCGCACCCACGCCTGGCTCGGCCGACCGGTCTTCAACCGCCCGACCTTCCTCGAAGCCGCCGAGACCCGCGCCCTCGACCACGACCTCGGCGTCTTCCTGCGGGTGCTGTGCTCCCTGCCCGAGCGCCTCTACGGCGGGGACCCCGGACGTATGGCCCGCGCCCTCGGGCTGCCCGCGGTCCAGGCCGAAGCGGCCGTGCGCTGCGCCGTCCCCGGCCCGGCCGTTCCGCTGGGCCGGGCCGACCTGCTGCGCGAACAGGGAGTCTTCCGGCTGGTCGAGTTCAACACCACCAGTTCACTGGGGGGTTGTGAGATAGCGGAGATGTGCCGGGGCATGCTCTCCGACACCGCGCTCACCGAGTTCGCGGCGCGGCACGGCCTCGGCTACGGCGACCCGGCCGCCGGGGTGATGGCGTCCATGGAGGCCTCCACCCCCTCCTCCGGTCTGCCGATCGCCGTCGTGAAGTGGCCCAACAGCCCGGAGACGGCGTTGGAGTTCGGGCACCTGAAACTGTTCGTCGAGCAGCTCGCCGAGCTGGGGCACGAGGCCTTCCCCTGCCACATCGGCCAGCTCCGCTACGAAGGCGGCGTGCTGACCGCCGCCGGCCGCCGCGTCGACCGCCTCTTCCGCACCTTCCAGCTCAGCCGTCTCACGGGCACCCCCGAGACCAGCGAACTGGCGGCCCCGCTCCTGGACGCGGTCGCCGCGGGCGCCGCCCACCTGTTCGCGCCGCTGCCCGCCGACCTCTACGGCATCAAGGACTGCCTGGGCCTCCTCAGCGACGAGACCCACCGCGACATCCTCGACCCCGCCGAGCTCGACGTCGTCGACCGCCTGCTGCCCTGGACCCGCCCGCTGCGCGTCGGCCGCGTCACCCGCGAGGGCAGGGGCGTGGACCTCGTGGCACACGTGCTGTCCGAACGCGAGCGGCTGGTCCTCAAGCCCAGCGCCGGATTCGCCGGCCAGGGCATCACCGCCGGCTGGATGGTCGACCCCGCGGAATGGGAGCGCCGCGTCACCGCCGCCCTCGACAGCCCGCACGTGGTCCAGGAACGGGTGGTGGCCGACGCGGAGCGCTTCGTGGACGACGACGACCCGGACGTCCTCGCGCCGTGCCTGCTCAACTGGGGCGTCTTCCACACCGTGCACGGCTACAGCGGCGCCTTCATCAAGGGCATCCCGTACGGCGCGCAGGACATCCGGTTCCTCGGCGACGGCTCGCACGTCGGCTGCGTCTTCCACCAGATCGGCGACCGGACCGGCGCCGACCGGGCCGGGCACCCGCGCGACGGCCACCGGGCGGGGGAGCGGGCATGAGCCGGGCGACCGGAATCGTCGTCGACGCCTATACCAACGGCCGACTGCTGCCCGCCGCCTTCGCCGCGTACGGGGTGGACCTCGTGCACCTCCAGGCGCGGGACGAGGTCTCCGCGGTCCTGCCGCGCGACCTCAGCGGCTTCACCGAGAGCCTCGTCTACGACGGCGGGCCCGCCCTGGCGCGCGTCCGCGCCCACGCGCCCTCCTTCGTCATCGCGGGCCACGACTCGGGTGTGTCCCTCGCCGACCGCCTCAGCGAACTCCTCGGCCTGCCCACGAACGGCACCCGGCTCTCCGCCTCGCGCTGGGACAAGTACGCCATGGGGGAGCGCCTGCGGGGGCGGGGCATCCGGTGCGCGCGGCAGTACAAGTCCGCCGACCCCGCCGACCTGATCCGCTGGCGGAAGGAGTCGGGCCTGCCCGCGGAGTCGCCCGTCGTCGTCAAGCCGGTCAGCTCCGGAGGCTCCGACCGCGTCCACGTCTGCCGCACCGACGCGGAGATCGAGGCGGCGGCGCGGGCGGTGCTCGGCGGCGGACCGGACGTCTACGCCAAGCCCAACACCGAGGTGCTCGTCCAGTCGTTCCTGGAGGGCACCGAGTACATCGTCGACACCGTGAGCCGGGACGGCGCCCACTTCGTCTGCGGGGTGTGGCGCTACCACAAGCGCCTGGTGGGCGGCCGCCCGGTGTACGACCGCGATGAACTCCTCGCCTCGGAGGAGGAGCCCGTACCCGCGCTCGTCGCCTACATCCACACGGTGCTCGACGCCCTCGGCATCCGCCACGGCTCGGCGCACGCCGAGGTCATCGTGACCCCCCGGGGGCCCGCGCTGGTGGAGATCGGCGCGCGGATGAACGGAAACATGAACCAGGAGCTGCACCAGGTCTGCCTCGGCCACGACCAGGCCTCGCTCACCGCTCTCGCCTACGCGCGCCCCGAGGCGTTCCGGACCGAGTACGCGGGCCGCTTCTACCGGCGGCGCCGGCCCGCCGTGGTCTGCAACACCGCCACCGGGCGCACCGGCACCGTCACCCGGGTCGACGCCCGGGCCGTGGCGCGCATCGAGGCCCTGGAGGCCGTCCGGGGCGTGGTGGTCAAACTCGGCGCGGGCGACACGATCAGACCCACCACCGACCTGCTCACCGCCACCCTGAGGGTCTTCCTGACCCACGCGGACCCGTCCGTGCTGGAGGCCGACTCGCTCGCGGTACGGCGGCTGGCCGAGGAGGTCTACGAGGTCGACGGGATCGCGGCGCCCACGACGGACGCGGCGCCCGCGCCGGACCCGACACCCGCGCCGGACCCGACACCCGCGGCGGAAGCGACACCCGTGCCGGACCCGACACCCCCGCCGCACGCGGCGGCCGGCGCGAGCCGCGCGGGCGCCCGCCCGGAGGCCCGCGCATGACCCAGTCGGAGATCACCGACCCGGGCGCCGGGGACGCGGCGGCCCCGCCGAGCCTGTGGCGCGACCGCGACTTCACCACGTACTGGCTCGGCGAGAGCGCGGCCCGCTTCGGCGTCCAGGTCACCTCCCTGGTGCTGCCCCTGCTCGCGGTCGTCGAGCTCGACGCGACGTCGAGCCAGGCGGGCCTGCTCAACGGCGCCCAGTTCGTCCCGTACCTGCTGCTCACGCTCTTCGCCGGGGTCTGGGTCGACCGGATGCGGCCCCGCCCCTTCCTGATCCTCACCAACTTCGCCCGCGCCGCGCTGCTCGCCCTGGTACCGGTGCTGTTCTGGCTCGACGCGCTCAGCCTGACCGGCCTGTACCTCACCGGCTTCGCCATCGGCTCGCTCGCGGTCCTCTACGACCTGTCCTCCTCGACCTACCTGCCCTCCCTCATCGGCAAGGACCGGCTGGCCGAGGGCAACAGCCGGATCCAGGGCAGCGGTTCGGTGGCCCGGATCGGCGGCCCGGGACTGGGCGGACTGCTGGTCCAGGTGATGTCCGTCCCCGCGACGATGATCGCCGGCGCCGGCATCCACCTGTTCTCCGCGCTCACCCTGCTGGCCGTGCGCCCGCGCGCGGAGGACCGCCCCCCGGCCGCGCCGAAACCGATGCTCAGCGAGATCGCCGGCTCGCTGCGCTTCGTCGCCCGCAACCCCTACCTGCGGGTCTCCGCCTTCCGAGCGGGCTTCAACAACCTGTTCTTCATGGCCATGCAGACCGTCCTGCCGCTCTTCGTGATCCGCGAACTGCACGAATCCAGCAGCACCCTCGGCCTCGTCCTGGCCACGGGCGCCGTCGGCTCACTGATCGGCGCGGTCCTCGCGGTCGGCGTCGCCAAACGGTACGGGCCGGGCCGCGCGATCGTCATCGGCTTCGGCGTGGGCTCCTTCGCCCAGGCGCTCACCCCGCTGGCCGGCGGCCCCACGGCCGTCGTCATGGCCGTCCTGTTCGGCTCGTTCCTGCTGGGCGGCATCGGCACGACCATCGGCAACATCCACCTGTCCACCCTCACCCAGACGGTGACCCCGCGCCGGATGCTGGGCCGGACCAACGCCGCACTGCGCTTCCTGACCTGGGGCACCATGCCCGTGGGAGCCCTGCTCGGCGGCTGGCTCGGCGACCTGATCGGCCTGCGGGCCACGCTCGTCGTCACGGCCGCCGGATTCACGGTGTCGCTGCTGCTCGTGGCCTTCTCGCCGGTGGGCAGACTGGCCGCGCTGCCGGAGGAGGCCCACTGGGAGGAGTGATCCTCCCGGCGGGCCCCGCGGCGCGGTCGCTACGGCGCGATCGGGAGCTGCCGCTTGTGCTCGGTGAGCCGGTAGCGGCGCGTGATGGTCTCGACGGCGCGCCCGTCCACCGGCTTGCCCTCCAGGAAGTCGTCGATGTCGTCGTACGTGACACCCAGCGCCTCCTCGTCCGCCTTGCCGGGGGCGAGGGTCTCCAGGTCGGCGGTCGGCACCTTCCACACCAGCTCCGCGGGGGCGCCCAGCGCGTCCGCCACCGCCCGCACCCGGCGCTTGGTCAGTCCGGTCAGCGGCACGAGGTCGGCCGCGCCGTCGCCGAACTTGGTGAAGAAGCCGGACACCGCCTCCGCGGCGTGGTCCGTGCCCACCACGAGGCCGTCGTGCGCGCCCGCGACCGCGTACTGGGCGATCATGCGCTGGCGGGCCTTGATGTTGCCCTGCACGAAGTCCTGGTGGCCCGCGTCGCGGAACTCCACCCCGCCGTCGACCGCGGCCGCGAGGGCGGCGTCACTGGCCGGCCGGATGTCGACGGTCAGCACGCGGTCGGCGCGGATGAACGCGAGGGCGAGCTGCGCGTCCTTCTCGTCGGCCTGGACGCCGTAGGGCAGGCGCATGGCGTAGAAGACGGCCTCGTGCCCCGCGGCGCGGGCCCGCTCCACGGCGAGCTGGCACAGCCGCCCCGCGGTGGTGGAGTCGACGCCGCCGCTGATGCCGAGGACCAGCGAGCGCAGCCCGGTCGAGGTGAGCCGCTCGGTGAGGAACGCCACCCGGCGCTCGATCTCGTGCTCCGCGTCGAAGGTCTCGGTCACCAGGAGTTCCCGGGCGATCTCCTGCTGCAGGGCGGTGGACGCCGGCTCGCTCACTGCTGCTCCTCTGGGTCGTGCGCGCGGTACGCGGTAGGCGGTTCGCTGTGCCGACGACCCTAGTCGACGCCCCCCGGGCCTCCGAGCGGTGGTCCGCCCCGGCCTGGGGCCCCGCGACGGCACGGTGCACAATCCGTGCCCATGGAGATCACCGAGCGCGAACTCAACCGTGCCACCCTCAGCCGGCAGTTGCTGCTGCGCCGGGAGCCGCTGGGGGTCGTCGAGGGCGTACGGCGCGTGGTCGCGCTGCAGGCGCAGCAGGCCGCTTCGCCGTACCTGGCACTGTGGAACCGGCTCGCGGACTTCGACCCGGCCCACTTGGACGCCGCGTTCGCGGACCGCACCGTCGTCAAGGCGACCCTCATGCGGATCACCCTGCACGCGGTCGGCGCCGGGGACTACCCGGACTTCCGCGAGGCCCTGCGGCCGACGCTGTACGCCGCCCGGCTCGGCGACCGGTTCGCCGCGGCAGGCCTGACACCGGCGGACGCCGAAGCACTGGTGCCGCACCTGCTGGCGTACGCGGACCGGCCCCGTACGGCCGCCGACCTGCAGGCGTGGCTGGGCGAGCGGCTCGGCGCCGACCGCGGGGCCGGTGCGTGGTGGGGGCTGCGCGGGTACGCGCCGCTGCACCACGCGGCCACCGGCGGGGCCTGGTCCTTCGGCCACCGCCCCTCGTACGTCGCATCGCACACCGGCCCCGGCACCTCCGGGCGGGAGGTGGCGCCGGAGGCGCTGCGGTCCCTGCTCCTGCGCTACCTGGAAGGCTTCGGCCCGGCCTCGGTGGCGGACATGGCCCAGTTCACGATGGTCCGGCGCACCTCGATCCGCGAGGCCCTGCGCAGGCTCGACGGAGCCGTCGAGCACCTCCGCGGACCCGGCGGCGCGCAGCTCTTCGACCTCCCCGGAGCCCCGCGGCCGCCCGCCGACACCCCGGCGCCGCCGCGCCTCATGGCCATGTGGGACAGCACCCTGCTGGCCTACGCCGACCGCGGCCGGATGATCCCGCCGGCCTGGCGCCCCCTCGTCATCCGCCGCAACGGGGACGTGCTGGCGACTCTGCTCGTCGACGGCCGCGTCGCCGGGGTCTGGCGCCCGGTCGAGGGCGGGGTCGAGGCCACGGCCTTCCACGCGCTCTCACCGGCGCAGTGGGACGGCCTCGCCGCCGAGGCCGTCTCCCTCACGCGGCTGCTGGCCGACCGGGATCCCGCGCCGTACAGCCGGTACGGCCACTGGTGGGCCGCGCTCGCGCTCCCGGACGCCCACGTACGGACGCTGCCGGGGCGGTAGGGGTACCTCCCAGCTCCGCAACCGCTCCGCCGCCTGTCCGGGGGGCGCCGCCCGGGGCCGGTCCGTTGGACTTGCGCCGGCCGGCTCGGGGCACCCGGAACCGGGCCATTGGCTCAGCGGCACGGCCCCGACTTGAGCCAGTGGGCCTCCGGATGCTTATCTGTGGCGTATCCATGTAGTTTCGGCGCCGCGCGGCGCCGGACGGCAACGAAGCCGGTCCGGAGCGCGGCGCCTTCGCCGTGCCCGTACGCCGCCCACCACCCCGGGCGGACGCCGGCCCGGCGAGCGCCATCGCGAGGGGGGCGGCACACCGCCGTGAAGAGGATGTTCGTGGCTCCGGATCCGGGGCGGATGCGACTGAGGAACTCGGCCCGTGCGGTGATCGGCGTCGCCGCCGCCGTGGCCGCCGCGGAGGTGTGCGGGCTCTCCCTCACCGCCTCCATCACCGGGGGCCTGGCGGCCCTGCTCGCCCTGTTCACCGTGCTCGACGGCACAGTGCGCGCCCAGCGGGTGACCACCGCCCTGCTGCCCCTCGCCGGCTTCCCCGTACTCGCCCTGGCCACCACGCTGCACGGCGTGGCACCCGCCCGCGACCTCGCCTTCCTGGCCGTCGTCTTCGCCGGGGTCTACGCCCGCCGCTGGGGCCCGCGCGGGCACGCCCTCGGGATCTTCGGCTTCATGATGTTCTTCGTCACGCAGTTCCTGCACGCCCTGCCGGCCCAGCTCCCCGAGCTGTACGCGGCCGTGGGGCTGGCCCTGCTCGCCGCCGCAACCGTGCGCTACGTCCTGTGGCCCATCGAGCGCCGCACCCCGCCCCCGGCCGCCCCGCCCGGGCTGCCCGGCACCGGCCTGGCCCGGCCGACCACCCGGCAGGCCTTCCAGGCCACCGCCGCCTGCGCCTTCGCCCTCGCCATCGGCCAGGCCGTCTCCGACGACCGCTGGTACTGGGCCGTCGGCACCAGCTGGTGGATCTTCGTGAACACCGCCTCGCGCGGCGAGACCCTCGTACGCGGCTTCCGCCGGGTCCTGGGCACCGTCACCGGCATCGCCGCCGGCCTGCTGATCGCCGTCCCCCTGCACGGCGCGCCCGCGCCCACCGCGGCGCTCGTCGCCGTCTGCGTCTTCGGCATCTTCTACACGGCGGCCCCTTCGTACTCCTGGATGATGTTCTTCGTCACCGTCATGGCGGGCCTGCTCTACGGGCTCCTCGGCGTACTGCACCCCGGCCTGCTGCTCCTGCGGTTCCAGGAGACCGCGATCGGCGCCATCGGCGCCGCCCTCGCCGTCGTACTCGTCCTCCCGGTGACCACGCACGCCGCCAACAACGCCTGGATCCAGCGCGCCCTGCACTGCGTACGGGCCTCCACCGCGGCCGCCCTCGACCGCCTCGCCGGGAACCCCGACGCCGACCCCGCCCCGCACGCCGCCGAGCTGGAACTGCTCCTGGGCCGGGTCCGGATGGCCCTCGCGCCGCTGGTCCACCCGCTGAGCCCGCTGCGCGCCCGCAAGGCGCGGGCCCGGCAGGTGCTGGTGCTGCTCGACGACTGCGCCCGGGAAGTGCGCGGACTCGTCGCCGTCGCCGCCGATCCGCAGGCCTCGCACGACGCCCGGCTGGCCGCCGCCTGCTGGCGCGTGGAAGCGGCCGTGGAGGCCCTCACCGCCCCGCGGGGCGTCGAGGAGGCCGAGTTCCGCCCGACGCCGCTCCCGCCGGCCCCGGCGGAGCCGGCCCTCGCCCACCTGCACGGCCTGGAGCACGCCCTCGTCGCACTCGCCACCCCGCTGCGGACCGACCCCCGGGCACCGCTGGTCATCAGCGCCTGAGCGGCCCGCCCGCCGCCGCGTCCCGGTCCGGGCGCCGCACCCCCTCCAGTCCCGCCGGCAGCCGGCCCGCGGTGTGCACCACACCGAGCCGCTGCGTGGCCCGGGTGAGCGCCACGTACAGGTCACTCGGGTGGAGTTCGGCCGGCTCCACCACGATCACCGTGTCGAACTCCAGGCCCTTGGCCTGGCGCGGGTCGAGCAGGACCACCTCGCGGGTCAGGTCCGGCTCAGCCCCCGCCCGCACCCCGGGCACCTCCGCGGCCAGCGCGGCGTGCAGGCGGCGCGGCGCGATCACCGCCAGCCGCCCCCGGGCCGGGAGCGCCCGGTCCCGCGCCTCCCGGTCCACCGCCTCCCGGACCGCCCGCGCCAGGTCCGGGGCCGCCCGCGCCCAGGGACGCACCCCGGTGGCGCGCACCGAGCGCGGCGGTTCGAAGCCGGGGTCCCGCACCCGCAGCACGGCCGCCGCCACGTCCATGATCTCGGCGGGCGTGCGGTAGTTGACCCCCAGCCGGACGAGCTCCCAGCGCGTGCCCACGTACGGTGCCAGGATCCGCTCCCACGCCCCGACGCCCGCCTCGTCCGCCGTCTGCGCCGGATCGCCGACCAGGGTCATCGACCGGGTGGGGCAGCGCCGCATCAGCAGCCGCCACGCCATCTCCGACAACTCCTGCGCCTCGTCCACGACCAGGTGGCCGAAGGCCCAGGTCCGGTCGGCGGCGGCCCGCTCGGCCGTACTGCGGTGGTCGGCCTCCTCGTGCCGCTCGGCCATCCGCTCGGCGTCGATGAGGTCGTGCGCCGCGAGGAACTCGGACTCCTCGTCCTCGAACTCGAAGGACTCCGACCCCCGCGAGAGGTCCAGCACCCCCTGGGCGTAGGCGACGCGCCGTTCCCGCTCCCGCTCCTCGGCGGCGAGCCGGGCGCTGTCGTCCGCGCCGATCAGCTCGGCCGCCTCGTCCAGCAGCGGCACGTCGGCCGGGGTCCAGTCGGGCCGCGCGGCCGGCGCGCGCCGGATCAGCTCCGCCTCGGCCGGGGACACGTGCGCGGGGTCCGCCAGGTAGTCGGTGACGAGCCCCTCGGGGGTGAGGACGGGCCACAGCGAGTCGATCGCCGCGTGCACGGCCGGGCTCGTCGCGATCTCCTTCGCCAGCTGGGCGACGTCGTCCGGACCGAGCAGGTTCGGCCCGCCGTAGGGGTCCGCGCCCAGCCGGTCGGCCAGCTGCGCGGTGAGCCCGTCGAGGATCCGGAACGCGAAGGTCGGCCGGGCCCGGTTGTGGGGGAGGCCGGTGGCCCGCGCCCGGTCCCGTGCCTCGTACGCCATGGTGCGGTCCAGCAGCAGGGTGCCGTAGTCGTCGTGGTCGATCTCCAGGCCCGGCTCGGGCACGGTGTCGTACTCCTCGCCCCGGCCTGCCGGCACCGTCTCCGGCAGGCACTGCCGGTCGGCGACGAAACGGGCCAGCACGTCCGCCATGGCGGCCCGGCCCTTCACCGCGGCCGCTCCGGGGCGGTCGGCGCCGGTGGCGTGGACCCCGGGGAAGAGCTCGCCCGGCGTGGCCAGGAGGACGCCCGTCTCGCCGAGCGCGGGGAGCACCTCGCCGATGTAGCCGAGGAAGGCCGGACCCGGTCCGACGATCAGCACGCCGCGCCGGGCGAGCTGCTCGCGGTGGGCGTAGAGCAGGTAGGCGGCCCGGTGCAGCGCGACCGCGGTCTTGCCGGTGCCCGGTCCGCCCTCGACGACCAGCACCCCGTGATGCGGGGAGCGGATGATCCGGTCCTGCTCGGCCTGGATGGTGCGCACGATGTCGTGCATCCGGCCGGTCCTCGCGGAGTCGAGGGCCGCGAGGAGCACGGCGTCGGCGTCGTCGCCCTCGTGCCCGGTGCGCTCGGCGTCGGCCAGGTCGAGGATCTCGTCGTGCAGGGCCGTCACCACCCGGCCCCGACTGCTGATGTGCCGGCGTCGCCGCAGGCCCATGGGGGTGTAGCCGGTGGCGAGGTAGAAGGGCCGGGCGACCTCGGCGCGCCAGTCCAGGACCAGGGGCGTGCGCTCCGCGTCGTCGGCGCGGATTCCGATCCGACCGATGTGGTGGTCGCGGCCGTCGGAGAACTCCAGACGGCCGAAGCACAGTCCGTTCTCCCCGGCATTCAGGGCGGAAAGCAGTCCGGACTGCTCGGCGACCAGGACATCGCGCTCCAGCCGCGCCTGGAACCCGCTCCCGACGTCGCGCATCGCCCCGTCCACGGCACGTTCGGCCTGGTCACGCAGGTCGTCGAGACGAAGATAGAGATCGGTGACGAATTGCTGCTCTTTACGGAATTCCTCGGTTGACAATTGCACTCCCGCCGCGATACGGTGTCCTCGTAAGCTTTCGTACAGACTGTTTCCGCAAAAGCGCGAAGCATTTGTGGACCAGACGTGAAGCTTCGAATATACGCCTTTTCATCCCTCGGCAGCGAATTCGGCCGGGGGATTTTCTGCGTACGGTGGATCCCATGACCACCGCACAGGGTTCCGCGCCCGGCTCCTCCGACGGCATCGTCTACCGCCCGGCCCGCCCCGCGGACGCAGGCGCCATCGAAGCGCTGGACAGCTCCTTCATCACCACCACGGTCTTCCGGGCTACCGCCTCCGAGGCCGGGTTCGCGATCCGCGAGGTCCCGGTGGACCCGCCGGTGCGCAAGGTCTTCCCGCCGGAGGAGCACGACGAGCAGGGTTCCGGAGGCGCCGCGGGCCCGGACGCGGAGGCGGACGCGCGCACCTACGTGGCCCTCGACGGCGGCACGCTCTGCGGTTTCGTCGCCGTCGGGTACGCCGGGTGGAACCGGCGGCTGACGATCGAGGACATCGAGGTCGCGCCCGGCCACCGGGGGCGCGGTATCGGCCGGGCTCTGATGGAGCACGCGGACGGCTTCGCCCGCGAACGCGGCGCCGAGCACCTGTGGTTGGAGGTCAGCACGGTCAACGCCCCCGCCGTACAGGCCTACCTGCGCATGGGTTTCGACTTCTGCGGCCTCGACACCACCCTGTACGCGGGCACACCGGCCGCCGGCGAGCAGGCGCTCTTCATGAGCCGGCCCTGTCGCTGAAGCGGCCCGGCTGCCGCCGAGGCGGTCGGGCCGGACGGCGCCCGCCCCGACAACTCCCGGACGTCGGCGGACTGTACATCCATGCGATCCCTCCCCGCAGTCCGATCCGCGAAGATCACTCGGAGGGGTGCTCCGGGTTCCGCATCCGCTCCGTACTGACCTGCGGCATGTACAACGGGTGATTGTTGATTGCACATTCATCCGGCACCTACAGGGTGGATCTGGTCGGACAGGGGGTAATCGCCCGGAATGGAAATACTGCAACAGCGCTCCACCACCACCGCCCAGGTGTGGGAAGAGGCCGAGGAGTTCATCCGACTCTTCCACCGGGAGAATCCGGAAGCCGGTGATCCGAGGGCCCGGCTCGCCGCCGTGCGGGCCGAACTGGAGGGGACGGGCAGCTACCGGCACACCCCGGAGGAGCTGGTGCACGGGGCCCGGGTGGCCTGGCGCAACAGCAACCGCTGCATAGGCAGGCTGTACTGGAACTCCCTGCGGGTGCGCGACCGCCGGGAGCTCACCGACGCCGACGAGATAGCCGCCGAGTGCTTCGAGCACCTGCGGGAGGCGACCAACGGCGGCCGCGTCCGGCCGACGATCACCGTGTTCGCCCCGGACGCCCCGGACCGACCGGGCCCGCTCATCTGGAGCGAGCAGCTGGTCCGCTACGCCGGCTACGGCGACCACCCCTCCGTCACGGTGGGGGACGCCCGCAACGCACCGCTGACCGAGGCCCTGCTCCGGCTCGGCTGGTCGGGCGGCTCCGGCAGCCCGTTCGACCTCCTCCCGCTGGTGGTCCAGGGGGTCGACGACAAACCCCGCTGGTTCGACACCCCGGCGGACGCGGTCCTGGAGGTGCCCATCGAGCACCCCGACGGGGACGGCGGCGACAGCTGGGCGGACTGGGGGCTGCGCTGGCACGCCGTGCCGGCCATCTCCAACATGTGCCTGGAGATCGGCGGCATCCACTACTCCGCGGCCCCCTTCAACGGGTGGTACATGGGGACCGAGATCGGGGCCCGCAACCTCGCCGACACCGACCGCTACAACCTCCTTCCGGCGGTCGCCCGCCGTCTCGGCCTGGACACCGCCAGCGAGCGCTCGCTCTGGAGGGACCGCGCCCTGGTCGAGCTCAACCGGGCCGTCCTGCACTCCTTCGACCGCGCCGGAGTGACCATCGCCGACCACCACACCGAGTCCCGCCGCTTCCTCACCCACCTGGAGCGGGAGGAGCGCAAGGGGCGCGAGGTCGGGGCGGAATGGTCCTGGATCGTGCCGCCGATCTCCGGTTCCGCGACCCCGGTCTTCCACCGCACCTACGAGGACCTGCCGAGCGCCACCGTGTACGTGCACCACCCCGGCGCCCGGGAACGGGCCCAGGGACGCGATTTGGTCTAGACCTTCTGTTACCGTCGGCCACCGACGGATCCGGAAACGGCGGAAGGGGCATCCCGTGGGCGACGCGGACACGACGGGGCGGGGCGGCGGACTGCGGGCCTATATCGGCTCGTTCACCTCGGGAGGCGGGCACGGCATCACCACCGCCGCCGTGGACCCCGCGACCGGGGCGCTCACCCCGCTCACGGCCACCGGCGCCGTCGAGGACCCCTCGTACCTCGCGGTGGCCCGGGACTCCGGCGTGCTGTACGCGGTGAGCGAGAGCGACCGGGGCGCGGTGGCCGCCTTCCGCCCCACCGCCCACGGCCTCGACCCCCTGGGCGAGGCGGTCGGCGTCGGGGGCGCCGGCCCCACCCACCTGAGCGTGGCCGGACGCCTGCTGCTCACCGCCAACTACACCTCCGGCAGCGTCAGCGGGCTGCCGCTCGCGGCGGACGGCGCTCCGGTCGGGACCGCCTCGGTCCTCGCGCACCGGGGCTCCGGCCCCGACGCCGGCCGTCAGGAGCGCCCGCACGCCCACCAGGTGCTGCCCGACCCGTCCGGCCGCTGGATCCTCAGCGTGGACCTCGGCACCGACTCGGTCCGCGTCTGCGCGGCCGACCCGGCCACGGGAGAGCTGCGGGTGCACGCCGAGACCGCGGTACGCCCCGGGACCGGTCCCCGCCACCTCGCGTTCCACCCGGGCGGGGAGGTGGCGTACGTCCTGCACGAGTTGGAGCCGCAGCTGACCGTCTGCCGCTGGAACCAGGAGGACGGGCGGCTGGAACCGGTCGGCGAGGTTCCGGTGGCCTCCACGGGCGCGCCAGGGGCCGCACGGGCCTACCCGTCGGCGATCGTCGTCTCACCCGACGGAAGGTTTCTGTGGGCGGCTGTCCGCGGGGCCGACGCCATCGCCGCCTTCTCCCTCGCCGAGGGGGCCGCGGCGCCGCGCCTCACCGACACCGTGGACTGCGGCGGGAGCTGGCCGCGCGATCTGGCCGCCGATCCCTCGGGACGCCGCCTGTACGCCGCCAACGAGCGCTCGGGGGACGTCACCTGGTTCGACGTGGACCCGCTGACCGGGCGGCCGGTCCGGGCCGGCTCGGTGGCCGTACCCGCTGCCACCTGCGTGGTCTTCGCCTGAACCCGCCGCCGCACGGGCGCGGGGCCCGCTCCCGGATGCCGGTAGCGGGCCCCTGACGCGATCGCCGTGCGCCGGCGGGTCAGTACGCGGGTCAGTGCGCGGCCGCGCCCTGGGTGATCCCCAGGGCCGCGGAGTACTGCGCGACGGCCAGCTTGCCGAGGGCCGGGTAGGCGCCCAGCACCTCCGCGGTGGCGCACTCGGCCTCCTTGCAGGCGGTGTCCAGCAGCCCCTCGGCGGCCTCGGGGCCGATCAGGTACGGGGCCAGCGCCAGCTGGGTGGAGCCCTCGCGGCGCAGCTGCTCGGCGACCGCGGCGACCGCCCCCTCCTCGTCCAGAGCGGCCGCCTTCACGGGCACGGCGAGCCGGGCGGCGAGGAGCATGCCGGTGATGCCGGCGGCCTGGACGGCCTCCTCGCCCCCGGTCGTGGCCAGGACGATGCCGTCGGCGGCGGTGGTGACGGTGAAGAGCCGGGCGCGGTCGGCTCGCGCGAGGCCCGCCTCGGACAGCCGCACGTGCAGGGCCTCGGCGAGCAGCGGGTGCGGGCCCAGTACGTCGGCCAGCTCGGCGGCGGCCGAGGAGTCCATCAGGGCCTGGCGCACCCGGCGCAGCAGATCGCCGTCGGGGCCGGGCAGCAGCGGGACGACCACGGCGTCGGGGCCGGTCGGCGCGGGAACCTCGTGGCCGGCGGCGCGTGCGAACTCCGCGCGCGCGACGCGCTCGGAGGCGACGGCCGTCAGCACACCGGACAGGGACGGGAACTCGGAGGCGTCGTCGCCCTCAAGGAACCCGATGCGGGCGTCCAGACCCGGCAGCTCGGAGCGGCCGATGCTGATGACCTCCTCCGCCAGCGCGCGCGAGGCGGCCGAGGGGGCACCGGGCACGGCGAGCACCAGCGCGGGCGCGCCCTCGGGCGCCACCGCGGGCTCGGGCCGGCGGTGCCGTCCGGTCTGGCGGGGTCGCGGCATTCGTACGGGCAGGCCATTTGCGGGCCCAGTGGGGGAGCTCATGGCGCCGCATGCTACTGGCTTATCGGAACCAGGTGTTCGGGCAGGGCCTTATAGCGCGGCATCTGTCCGTATTTATCCGGTGAATATCAGATACGCTCAACTCACGGACGGCAAGCGCCAGTCCACGGGCTGTGCACCTTGCTTCGCCAGCAGCGTGTTCGTACGGCTGAACGGCCTGGACCCGAAGAAGCCGTAGTCGGCGGACTTGGGGGAGGGGTGGGAGGACTCCACCGCGGGCAGTTCGCCGAGGAGCGGCCGCACCGTGCGGGCCGCGCGGCCCCACAGGATGGAGACCAGCGGCGTGCCGCGCGCGGCGAGCGCCCGGATGGCCTGGTCGGTGACCGTCTCCCAGCCCTTGCCCTGGTGTGCGTTCGACCGGCGGGGCGCGGTCGTGAGCGAGCGGTTGAGCAGCAGCACGCCCTGCCGGGTCCACGGCGTGAGGTCGCCGTTCGCGGGCCGTCCGGTCCCGAGGTCCCGGTGCAGCTCCAGGAAGATGTTGTCCAGGCTGGGCGGCACCGGCCGCACCTCCGGCGCCACCGAGAAGGACAGCCCCACCGCGTGCCCCGGCGTGGGGTACGGGTCCTGCCCCACGATGAGGACCTTCACCTCGTCGAAGGGCTGCTGGAAGGCGCGCAGTACATGCGCCCCGGCCGGCAGGTAGGTCCTCCCCGCCGCCAGCTCGGCGCGCAGGAAGTCGCCCATGGCGGCGATCTGGCCCGCCACAGGCTCCAGAGCCCGGGCCCAGCCCGGCTCGACGATCTCGTTCAACGGTCGTGCTGCCACGGTCGGTCACTCTACTGGCCCAGCGTCACGGCCCGCACGCACAGGACGTCCGGCAGGTGCCCGGCGAGCAGTTGCCAGCTGTCGCCGTCGTCGTGGCTCGCGTAGAGCTCGCCGTTGCGGTTGCCGAAGTAGATGCCCGCCGGGTCCGCGTCGTCCGTGCAGAGGGCGTCCCGCAGGACCGTCCCGTAGTGCTCCTCGGTGGGCAGTCCGCGCGACAGCGGTTCCCACGTGGCGCCGGCGTCCCGGGTCCGGAAGACGCGGCAGCGGTGCTCGGCCGGGACCCGGTCGGAGTCCGCGTTGAGCGGGAAGACGTACGCGGTGTCCGGGCGGTGCGGGTGGGCGGCCACCGCGAAGCCGAAGTCCGAGGGCAGGCCGCCGCCGATGTCGGTCCACCGGCCGCCCGCGTCGTCGCTGCGGTAGACGCCCCAGTGGTTCTGGAGGTACAGCCGGTCGGTGTCCACGGCGTCCTGGGCGATCTTGTGCACGCACTGTCCGAACTCGGGATGCGGATCCGGCAGGAACACCGCCGACACCCCCTTGTTGGACGGTGCCCAGCTGGCGCCGCCGTCCTCGGTGCGGAACACCCCGGCCGTGGAGACGGCCACGGTCACCGCGTCCGGGTCGCGGGGGTCGGTGATCACGGTGTGCAGCCCCTCGCCGCCGCCGCCCGGTACCCAGCTCTTGCGGCTCGGATGCTCCCACAGCGGGCGGACCAGTTCGAAGGACTCGCCCCGGTCCGAGGACCGGAACAGTGCGGCCGGCTCCGTCCCCGCGTACACCACGTCGGGGGCCTCGGGGCCGGCCGGATGGAGCTGCCAGACCCGTTCCAGCGAGGCGCCGGTGTCCTCGGGGAACTTCACCGCGGGCGCGGCGGGCTCGTGCCAGGTGGCCCCGAGGTCGTCGGAGCTGAAGACGGACGGCCCCCAGTGCGTGCTGTCCCCGCCCACGAGCAGTCGGGGGGCCGGACCCCGGCGGTCGACGGCGACCGCGGAGACGGCCTGGGCGTTGAAGTGCGGGCCGTCGAACTCCCACGGCGCGCCGCCGCGTCGGCGACCGATGAAGAGTCCCTTGCGGGTTCCCACGAGCAGCAGTACGTCGGCCATGGCCGGCACCTCCGGACTTCGTCGTCCTTGCAGGGCGTTCCCAGCGGATGTCTTTCCGGCCAGTCTGCACCCGACCACTGACAGGGGCCCGGCAGGCCGCTCCAGGCGCCAGGTGGCTGATAGATACTGATCATTCACACCAGAGAAATGGTTGATGCTTGTATGTAGGTGTTCGGAATGGGTTGACTTCGGCCACTGCTGTCCGACGCGAGAGGACCTTTGTGGCCACCGAGCACCTGTCCCCGCTCGACCTCGCCTTCTGGCGGATCGATTCCGCCAGCCACCCCATGCACCTGGGCGCCCTCGCCGTCTTCGAGGCCGCCGGCCCCCGCGCAGCCGAGCGGGCCGCCGCACTGCTCGCCGCCCGCTGCGCCGCCGTGCCGGGCCTGCGCCGCCGAATCCGGGACGTACTGCTGCCGGTGGGCGCGGCCGCATGGTCGCCGGACCCCGGGTTCGACCCCGCCCGGCACGTGTTCCGCGTCCCCGCCGCGCCCGCCCCCGGTGCGGCGGAGCCCCACGTACCGGGCCCCCACGTACCGGGCCCGCACGCTGCGGAACCGTCCGCTCCGGGCCCGTCCGCTCCTGGCCCGTCCGCTCCGGGCCCGTACGCTCCTGGCCTCCACGTTCCGGGCCGGTACGTTCCCGTCCCGTACCCCGCCGTCGGGGCGCTGATGGCCCGGCCGCTGGACCGGGACCTCCCGCCCTGGGAGGCGCACGTACTGGAGGGGCCCGGTCCGGACTCCTTCGCGGTGCTCTTCAAGTTCCACCACGCGCTCGCCGACGGCCTCGGCGCGCTCGCCCTGGCGGCCGCGCTCTTCGACGAGGGCCCGGTCCCGCGGTCGGCGCCCGCCCGCCCCCTCCCGGCGCAGCGCGCCGGCTCCGCGCTGGGCAGGCTCCCCGGGCTGCTGGCCGCCCGGGTCCAGGATGTCGGCCAGGCCCTGGAGATCGGGGCCGCCGTGGCCCGGTCCGGACTGCCCGTCGGCGTTCCGGGGGCCCTCACCACGGGCCCCGCCGGTTCGGGCACCCGCGCGGTCGCCGGTCTCGCCCTGCCCCTGGACGAGGTCAACCTGGTCCGCAAGGGCGCGGGCGGCACCGTCAACGACGTGCTGATCGCCCTGGTCGCCGGCGGGCTCCGGCGCTGGCTGGCCGACCGCGGCGACCCCGCCCCCCGGGGCCCCGGCCCGCGCGCCCTGATCCCGGTGTCTCGCCGCCGCGGCCCCGGGGGAGGCGGTGGCGCCGGCGCGGCGAACCGGCTCTCCGGGTACCTGCTGCGGCTCCCGCTCTCCGAGCCCGACCCGCTGCGGCGGCTGGACCGGGTACGGACCGGCATGGACCGCAACAAGGACGCCGGACCCTCGCGCGGCGCCGGTGCGGTCGCGCTGCTCGCCGACCACGTCCACCCGCTCGGCCACCGGCTCGGCGGGCCGCTCGTGGCCCAGGCGGCCCGGCTGCTCTTCGACATCCTGGTCACCAGCGTCCCGCTGCCCGGTTTCACCTTCTCCCTCGACGGGAGCCCGGTCCGCGAGGTGTACCCGCTGGCCCCGCTGGCCTGCGGGCAGTCGCTGGCCGTCGCGGTGTCGACGTACAAGGGCACGGTCCACTACGGCCTGGTCGCCGACGGGACGGCCGTACCCGATCTGGCGGCCCTCGCGGCGGCGCTGCGCGCGGAACTCGACGAGCTTGTACGAGAAGTCTCGTAGTACGGTGGGTTCCGTAGTACGGTAAGCCTCGTACTTAGCCGCCGAACCCGGCGAGCCCGGTCACCCCCTGGAGAGCACGATGACTGCTGCGTCCGCCGCCCTGTTCGAGCCCTACGCCCTGCGCTCGGTCACCGCCCCGAACCGCGTGTGGATGGCCTCGATGTGCCAGTACAGCGCCGCGCCCGCCGGCCCCGAGGCGGGTGTGGCCAACGACTGGCACTTCGCCCACTACACGGCCCGCGCCGTGGGCGGCGCCGGCCTGATCCTCCAGGAGGCCACCGCCATCTCCCCCGAGGGCCGGATCTCCCCCTACGACCTCGGCATCTGGAACGACGCCCAGGTCGAGGCGCTGCGCCGGATCACCGGCTCCCTCAGGGCCCAGGGCGCCGTCCCGGGCATCCAGATCGCTCACGCCGGCCGCAAGGCCTCCACCGACCGGACCTGGAACGGCGGCGGCCCGGTCGGACCCGAGGCCCACGGCTGGCTGCCGGTCGCCCCGAGCGCCGTGCCGTTCGACGACGGGTACCCGGTGCCGGAGGAACTGACGGTCGAGCAGATCCGGGGCATCGTCGACCAGTTCGCCGCGGCCGCCGAACGCGCGCTCGCCGCCGGGTACGAGGTCGTCGAGGTGCACGGCGCGCACGGCTACCTGATCGGCCAGTTCCTCTCCCCGCACAGCAACCGGCGCACCGACGCCTACGGCGGCTCCTTCGGGAACCGGACCCGCTTCGCCCTCGAAGTCGTCGACGCCGTACGGGCGGTCTGGCCCGAGGAGCTCCCGCTGTTCTTCCGGATCTCCGCCACCGACTGGCTGGAGGAGGACGGTTGGACCGCCGACGACACGGTCCGGCTGTCCGCACTGCTCAAGGAGCACGGGGTGGACCTCCTCGACGTGTCCACCGGCGGTCTCGCCCCCGGGGTGCACATCCCCGTCGGCCCGGGCTATCAGGTGCCGTTCGCGGCCCGGGTCAAGGCGGAGACCGGCCTCGCGGCGGCGGCCGTGGGCCTGATCACCGAACCGGAGCAGGCCGAGAAGATCCTCGCCAACGGCGAGGCGGACGCGGTGCTGCTGGGCCGCGAACTGCTGCGCGACCCGTACTGGGCCCGGCGCGCGGCGGCCGAACTGGGCGCGCACGTCCGCACGCCCGAGCAGTACCACCGGTCCTGGTGAGCCGGTGCGGCCCGGGCACACCCCCGGTCCGGGCCGCACCTCCGTACCCGCCGCGCCACCTTCGGCTCCCGGGAAATCCGCCGGCTCCTTCAACTCATACGACAACTCTCGTACGATGGACCCGGGGCCGGACCAGGACCCGGGGCCGACCGAGCGAGCGGAGCAGGACATGACGGAACGTGAGGGGGCCCGCGCCCTCGTCCACCCCGAGCCGGGTGCGATCCGCCTGGAGAACGTCCTCGACGCCCTCTCCGACCCGGTACGGCTGTCGATCGTGCGCGACCTCGCCCGCTCGGACGCCGAGCTGGCCTGCTCCCACTTCGCCCTGCCGGTCACCAAGTCGACGTCCACCCACCACTTCCGCGTCCTGCGGGAGAGCGGCGTCGTCCGCCAGGCCTACCAGGGCACCACCAAGCTCAACGCACTGCGCCGGGCGGAGCTGGAGGAGCTCTTCCCCGGCCTCCTCGACAGTGTCCTGACGGCCGCCGCGGCCGAGGCGGCCCGACTGCTCGCCGCCCCGGAGACGGCCTAACCCGGACCGGCCGCGCCCAGCAGGCCCTCCCAGTCGGGGATCTTCACGGAGCGGCGCCCCAGCGAACGGCCCAGATCCGCCTCCGCCGTCTCGATGGCCAGCCAGCCCGGCCACCGGACCGGCCGCAGCCCCGCCGCGCACAGCGCGTCCAGCGGGTCCCGGGGCAGATCGCGCCGCGCCAGCGCCCCCGCGTCCTGGAGCAGCGAGGAGGCGGTCTCCTTGGCGCAGGGCCGGTTCGTGCCGATCACGCCCGTCGGGCCGCGCTTGATCCAGCCCGCCACGTACTCGCCGACCGAGGCGCGGCCCGCCCGCAGCACCCGGCCCGCCGCGTGCGGGACCGTGCCCGTCCGCTCGTCGAACGGCAGCCCGGCCAGCGGTACGCCCCGGTACCCCACGGACCGCAGCACCAGCTGCGCGGCGATGTCCTCGTACACGCCGGTGCCCACCACCCCGCCCCGGCCGTCCGGCGCGGTCCGCTCGAAGCGCATGCCGGTGACCCGCCCGTCGGGCCCGCCGAGAATCTCCACGGGGCGCAGGTAGAACCGCAGCGTGACACGGCGCGCCGCCCCGGTCGGGCCCCGTTCGGCCCAGCCGCGCAGCACCTCCAGGTTCCGCCGGGCCACCGCGGGCAGTGCGGCGGCGGCGCCCGGATCGGCGTAGGCCGGGTCGAGCGGCGGCTCGGCGGGCTCCACCAGGGCGTCCACCTCCGGCAGTGTGCCGAGCTCCCGCAGCTCCTTGGTGGTGAACCTGGCCTGCGAGGGACCACGCCGGGCCACCATGGCCACCCGGCGCACCCTGCTGTCGGAGAGCGCCCCGAGCGCCGGCTGCGGCATGTCCGTCGGCGCCAGCTCGGCCGCGCCCCGCGCCAGGATCCGTGTCACGTCGACCGCGACGTTGCCCGCCCCGACCACCACGGCCGAGTCCACCGCGGCGAGGTCGAAGGCCTCGGACGAGGCATCCGGGTGCCCGCTGTACCAGGACACGAAGGCGGTGGCCGAGTGCACCCCCGCCAGCTCCTCGCCCGGGATGCCCAGCAGCCGGTCCCGCGCCGCGCCCACGCAGTACACCACCGCGTGGTAAAGGTCCAGCAGCCGTGCCGCGGGCAGCAGGTCCCCGCCGACCTCGACGTTGCCGAGGAAGCGGATCCGCTCGTCCTCCAGCACGGTCCGCAGGCTGCCCTGCAGTGACTTGATCTTCTCGTGGTCGGGCGCCACTCCGTACCGCACCAGGCCGTACGGCGCCGGCAACCGGTCCAGGACGTCCACCCGCACCCCCGGCACCTCGCGCTGCTGGGTCAGTGTCTGGGCCGCGTAGACCCCGCTGGGGCCCGATCCGACCACGGCGATACGAAGCACGGTGGAGCTCCTCCCGCAGGTGTTCCCAGCATGACACCGGGCCACCCGGCCGTCAGCCCATCGCGCGCATCCGGTGGATCTCGGCGGTCTGGGTGGCGATCACGTCGTTGGCCAGTTCCTCGACGGCCACGTTGTTCCCCCCGGCCAGCGCCTCGCCCGCCATCTTCAGCGCACCCTCGTGGTGGGCGGTCATCAGGGTGAGGAAGAGCCGGTCGAAGTCCGCGCCCCGGGCCGCCTCCAACTCCTTCAGCTGCTGCTCCGTCGCCATGCCCGGCATCGAGGCGTGGTCGTGGCCGCCGGAGCCGCCACCGGCCGGGGCGCTCGCGCCGTGGTCGTGCCCGCCGGCCCCCGGCGAGGGAGCCGGGTGGCGGGCCAACCACCGCTCCATCGAGCCGATTTCGGGCTGTTGGGCGGCCGCGATGCGGTCGGCGAGCCGTTTGACGCCGTCCGCCGAGGCACGGGAAGGAGCGAGCGAGGTCATCGTCAGCGCCTGCCGGTGGTGCGCGATCATGCCCGTGACGTACGCCCGGTCGGCGGCGTTGGGGCTGTCGTCCGGCTGCTCCCGTGCGGCCTGCTCGGGGGTCAGCGTGCGGGCCTTCTCGCCCGGCTTCCCGGGCGCCACGACGACGGCCCGGCCGTCCCCGGCCCGGTCGCCCTCCTGGCCGCCCTCGCAGCCGGCGAGTGCGCACAGGAGTCCGGCGGCCGCGGCCGCCGCGGCGGCCCGGCCCAGCCGTGCCCGTAAGACCTTGCGCCCACTGGGGTCTTTTGCCATGTCCATGAAGGGAAGATACTGCCGGGGTCCGGGTTCCGTTCCCATCCCGAGCGGAACCGATCGGACTCCCATGGGAGGCACAGTGACCTCATTGCACAGCAGGAGCGGGCGGAGGCGGGCTCTGGGAGCGGCCGCGGCCGCCGCCGGTCTCCTCGCCACGCTCTTCGCGGCCGGACCCGCGGCCGCCAGCCCGGACCCGGGCGACTTAACACCCGGCGACGCCAACCGGCACAGCGCGGGGCCCCTCGAAGGCGGGGAGCTCGCGCCCGGCGAGATACCCGGCCGGGACGAGATCGTGCACAGCCGCAACATCAAGCCCCTTGCCAACATCCCCAGTACCAACCCCGCCGTCGTCAACTCCGACCTCGCGTTCCAGGGCAAGTACGCCTACGCGGGCAGTTACAACGGCTTCACGATCTACGACATCGGCAACCCGAAGGCACCCAAGACCGTCACCGAGGTGCTCTGCCCGGGCGGCCAGAACGACATCTCGGTCCTCGGCGACCTGCTCTTCCTCTCCACCGACTCCTCGCGCAGCGACGACTCCTGCAGCAGCGTCTCGCAGCCCGCCACGGAGAAGTCCTCGTGGGAGGGCATCAAGATCTTCGACATCAAGGACAAGAAGAACCCCAAGTACATCAAGTCCGTCGAGACCGCCTGCGGCTCCCACACCCACACGCTGGTGCCGGACGGCCGTGACATCTACGTCTACGTCGCCTCGTACTCCCCGAACGACGCCTTCCCGGACTGCAGGCCGCCGCACGACGGCATCTCGGTGGTGAAGGTCCCGAAGAAGACGCCGACGGACGCCGCGGTCGTCGCCTTCCCGATCCTCTTCCCCGACGGCGGCAACCCGGGCGCGCCCACCAACCCGGGCGTCTCCAAGACCACCGGCTGCCACGACATCACGGTGCTGCCGTCCAGGAACCTGGCCGCCGGCGCCTGCATGGGCGACGGCATCCTCTTCGACATCAGCAGGCCGGAGCAGCCGCGGGTCATCGACCGGGTCCAGGACAACAAGAACTTCGCCTTCTGGCACTCGGCGACCTTCAACGAGCGCGCCGACAAGGTCGTGTTCACCGACGAGCTCGGCGGCGGCGGCGGAGCCACCTGCAACGAGGCCACCGGCCCCGAGCGGGGCGCGGACGGGATCTACGACATCACGGGCCGCGGGGACCAGCGCAAGCTCGCCTTCCGCAGCTACTTCAAGATCCCGCGCCACCAGGCCGACAGCGAGAACTGCGTGGCCCACAACGGCTCGCTGGTCCCGGTCGGCGGCGGCCGCGACATCATGGTGCAGGCCTGGTACCAGGGCGGCATCTCGGTATGGGAGTTCACCGACTCCGAGCGGCCGCGGGAGATCGGCTACTTCGAGCGCGGACCGGTCTCGGACCAGCTCGGGCTGGGCGGATCCTGGTCGGCGTACTACTACAACGGGCACATCTACTCGAACGACATCACCAAGGGCCTCGACGTCCTGCGGCTCGACGACTGGCGCACCGAGAGCGCCAAGTGGGTCCGGATGGACCGGCTCAACGTGCAGACGCAGCCCGAGTACCACTGACCCCGGGATTCCACGGGCGTAGGCCGGACCCGGTAGCGCCATAGCGCGGTCGCCGGGCCCGGTTGCGCCAGGGGCCGGCGATCAGCGTCCGGCGCGCGCGGGGAACGGTGCGCCGGGCGGTCCGCCGTCGGGCGGAACGCCCAGCTCCCAGTCCAGCCCGTAGCGCTGGAACAGCTCGGCCCGCAGCCGGGCCGCCGGCATCGGCGCGCCCGGCAGCAGGACCGCCACCACCGCACCCATCAGCAGGGCCCGCAGCAGCGGGTAGTCGGTGTCCACGTCCGTCGACCCGTACCGGACCACCGTGTCCCGCAGCAGCTCCGCGAGGCGCTGCTGCTCCGGGCACTGGATGAAGCCCTCCGCCTGGAGGATGCCCGCCATGTGCGTGCGCATCAGCCGGGGCTGGTCCCGGGCCAGGCCGAGGACCGCGTCGACGGCCCGGGCGAGGAGCTCGCCGCCCTCCCGCTCGCCGGCGGGTCGGGGCTCGCGCTCCAGGGCCGCCTGCAGGGTGAGGTGCATCAGCCGGTGCACGGCGGACTGCAGCAGCTGCCGCTTGCCCGGGAAGTAGTACGACACCAGGCCGCGGGCCGCCCCCGCCCGGTCGGCGATGTCGCCGAGGGTCGTGGCCTCGTAGCCCCGCTCGGCGACGAGCTCGACCGTGGCCTGGAGCAGCCGCTCCCGGGAACGTCTGCGCAATTCTTCATTGACCGATGCGCTGCGCGGGGACATGCTTACTCCTGCGTTGACTGGCTCTGAGCCAATATACTCAGCGCACGGGTAGCCTGCTCTGGGTGACACGGGGGATCGCCCAGAGCAGGCCCACTCACCCGCCTCCGGGCCCGGACGGGCGGCCGGGACAGGTCGGGCGGCGCGGGACGCGCGACTGGCCGGATCCCGCCGTCGCGAGCACCACCACCGTCACGCCCAGGAGCCACCCGCCGACCACGTCCGACGCCCAGTGCACGCCGAGGTAGAGCCGGGTGAAGCCGACGCCGACCGCCGAGACCGCGGCGACGGCCACCGCGACCCACCGCGTGCGGCGCCCGGTCCGCCGGGGGAGCAGCCACACCAGCAGCCCGCACACCACGGTCGCCGTCATCGCGTGGCCGGACGGATAGGCCGAGTAGTGCGCCGAATCCACCGGATCCGGCCACACCGGCCGCTCCCGGCCCACCAGCGCCTTCAATCCCTGCTGCACCAGCGCCGCGACCGCGGTGGCCACCGCCACCCGCACCGCGCGCCCCCGGTCCCCCCGCCACCACAGCACGACGCAGGCGACCGCGGCCAGCAGCCGCATGGTCCACGGGTCCCACACCCAGTCGCTGAGGATCCGCATGGACTGCGTGATCCCCGGATGGGCCACGGCATGTCTGTGCAGGTCCCGGGCCACCGACTCGTCGAGCGACACCAGCGGCCGCCATTCCGCCACCACCAGTGCTGTGAGGACGGCCGCCCCCAGGGCGCCGCCGATGCCGATCCACCGAAACCCGTCGCTGCGCATAGGGGCGATCCTCGCACCGACGGCCCCCCGACCCGTGCCGGGACCCGCCCCTACGCCAGCGCGCTCAGCCCCGGTACGAGGGCCACCAGCAACGGAACCGCGGGCACCAGGGTCGCCAGGGCCGTCAGCCGGAGCCGGCGGACGGCGGACAGCCGGGGAGCCGCGGACAGCAGCCTCCGCACCCGGTGCGACACGTGCGTCTGGGGGGCGGCGGACGGCCCGAACGCGCCCCGGTCCTCGTTGAGGCCGACCAGGGCCAGGGCGACCGTCAACCGCCCGTACCGGCGCGAGGCCGCGTCGTCGGCGGCCAGTTCCACCAGCCGGTGCATCTCCGCCTCGAACGCCAGGAAGACCGGCACCTGCGGGAATCCGCCGGACAGCGCGCGCGAGCAGTGCAGCAGCCAGTCGTGCCGGGCCGCCGCGTGGCTCTGCTCGTGCGCCAGTACGGCATCCAGCTGGCTGCCCTTCAACCGCCCCAGCGCCGCGGTGGTGACCACCAGCTGCGGGGCGGCGCCCGGCAGCCACCAGGCGTCGGGCCGCCGGCCCTCCAGTACGACGAGCCGCGCGCCGGCCGGGTCCTCGCCGGGCAGCAGCGGGGCCCGTACGAGCAGCTCGGTGCCCCGGGCCCGCCGGTCCGCCCGGGCCCGCAGCACCTCCCGGGTCAGCATCGCCCCGGTCCACAGGGCGCCGCCCGCCAGCGTGAGCGCCGTGAAGGCCGCCCACGGCCCGCCGGCCGCGCCCAGGGCGTAGGCGTCGACCACTCCGTGCGGCGCGGCGGCGAAGAGGCGGCCGCGGACGGCCTGCCAGGCGGCCGCCGCGCTCAGCAGCATCGACAGTCCGAAGCACAGCAGCACCGCGCCCACCACGCACTGCCACACCCACAGGGCGACGACCGGTTCGCGGTCGGGCCATCGGGCTCGGGCCAGCAGGCGGGGGGCGAGCAGCGCGGTCAGGACGCCGAGCACCAGGAGAGCGGCGGGGACCATCATGGAGCCAGCCTATGAGCGAGCGGCTACCTGCGGGTACGGCCCGGGAGCTTTGGTGACGCAGGACACGTTTCCCGGGGGTCTCACATCGTGAGGAGCATGGCCAACATCCCTGTGCCCATGGCGAGTCGGCAGGCCCGGACCACCTCGGCGGACCGCGGCGCGCCTCCCGCCGCGCCGGCCTCCGGCGGTGTCACGGCGCCGCCCGGCGCCGCTCCCGCGGCCGTCGCCACCAGCCGGGACCCGCCGAGCAGCACGTACCCGGCGAAGTAGAGGAGCAGGGCCCCGGTGACCAGGGGCGGCCCGGAGGCGGGCCCGCCGCCCCCGTGCCCGGTGCCCGCCACCGACAGCGCGGGGGCCGTCGTCATCGCCAGGGCCATGTACGCCATCGCCAGCGAGCCGACGAGGTGGTGGGCGTGGTGCGCGCCGCCCCGCAGCAGCCACAGGGCGTGCGCCGCGGCCCCGCAGAAGACGGCCAGCAGTACCGGCGGCCCCCAGGTCCCGACCCCGCCCGGGGCGGCCATCACCGCCATGCCGAAGCCCATCACGGCCTCGCCCGCCGCCGACCCGCGCGCGGCTCCGCCCGCTCTGCCCGCCCGCAGCAGGCAGTACGCGCCGCTCGCCGCGCACAGCACGACGAGCAGCCACGCGGAGACGGTGGCGGGCAGGGACATGGCGGTACCGTGCACGGCGGAACCTCCCGGCTCTTCGGTGTCACGGGAGAGATGCCCGGCCCCGGCCGCCCGCACGCCGCCCCGGGTTAGGCTCTCCTCGCCGTGCCCGGCATGTCATATGCCACCACCCAGAACGGAGCCCCCGATGTCGACCGCCGACCCCACCGCCCTGAGCTTCCGCAGTGCCGTCGAGGCGGACGTGGCCGATCTGGTGGCCCTCGTCGAATCCGCGTACCGCGGCGACGACAGCCGGGCCGGCTGGACCACGGAGGCGGACTACCTGGACGGGCAGCGCACCGACGAGGCGGCTGTCCGGGGCATCGTCGAGTCCCCGGACAGCATCCTGCTCGTCGTCGAGCGCGAGGGCGCCGTCGTCGCCTGCTGCCAGCTCGAACACCGCGGCGACTACGTCTACTTCGGCATGTTCGCCGTCCGCCCCGGACTCCAGGGAGCCGGCCTCGGCAAGGAGATACTCGCCGAGGCCGAGCGTCGTGCCCGGGAGACGTGGGGAGCCGAGGAGATGCGGATGACGGTGGTCAACGTCCGCGAGGAGCTCATCGCCTACTACGTGCGCCGCGGCTACCGGCGCACGGGCGAACTGAGCCCCTTCCCCTACGGCGACGAGCGCTTCGGCGTGCCGCTCCGCGACGACCTGGCCTTCGAACTGCTGGTCAAGTCCCTCTGACCGCACCGGCGGCGCCGCCGTTCGCGGGCGGCGCCCCGATCCCCCCTCAGGCCGTGAAGCGTCCGGTGCTGCGGATCTCGGGGTGGTCCGTGACGGCGCCGTCCAGCCCGAGGGCCCGCGCGAGGCGCAGCTGGTCCAGGGTGTTGACCGTCCAGCCCGTCACCCGCAGCCCGGCCGCGTGCGCGGCCTCCACGGTCTCCAGGGTCAGGCGCCGGATGTCCAGGGCGACCGCGGCCGCGCCGGCCGCCAGCGCCCGGTCGGCGATGTCGTCGCCGTGCGGGCTCGCGTAGAGGGTGGTGCGCAGGCCGGGCACGGTGCGGGCCGCGCCGGCCAGTACCGCTTCGTCGAAGGAGGCCACCTCCACGCGGGAGACCAGGTCGCGGCGCAGGATCAGCTCCGCGAGGACCCCGGCGGCGGCGGCGTCCCCCACCGTCGCCTGGAACGGGGTCCGGACCGCGTCCAGGGCCTCCTCGAAGAGCGGTACGCGCTCGCCCTGGCCGGCGTCCAGCTCGCGCAGCTCCGCCAGCGTGAGGTCGGCTACGGCGCCGGAGCCGTCGGTGGTCCGGTCCACCTCGGGGTCGTGCAGGGCGACGAGGGCGCCGTCCTTGCTCAGTCGGAGGTCGAGGGCGATGACGTCCATGCCGGAACGTTCCGCTCGGAGGTACGACCGCAGGGTGTTCTCCGGTTCGACACCCATGACCCCGCGGTGACCGATGGTGAGGAAAGTCAAGGTTCTCTCGCTTCCGTCGACGGCGGCTGCCCGCGCGGTCGCGGTGTCCCGGCCGGCCGCGCGCGATGAGGATGAGGTCGCATGCTAGTGCGCGGGGCCTGCGATGGGACCGGCCGTGCGGGGGCTCGCTGGGGCGCGTGGGCCGCTTCACGCCAGGGGTGCGGGCCGCCCCGCGACGGGACCGGCCCCCGCCGCGTCACCCGGGCGTGGGCGCGTCTCCACGGCCTTGACGCGCCTCCTCCCGGACCGCGCTCACCGCGGCCCGACGGGCCGCCGGCTTCCCCGGCGTCGGCGGGACGGCCGCCGGCGCCGCCGAGGGCCCGCCGGCTCCTGGCGGCCGTGTCCCGCCGCCCGGCGGTTCCGCGGCTGCCGATGTGCTTCCGCACGCCTGCGTAGCCATGGCGCGCCTGAGCGGAGCCATCCATTCCACCGTGTCGAACGGGAAGACTTCCGGTGAATCAGGGGGTGATGCAGGATAATTTCCCGCCTTCCCTCTTGAGAGAAAGAGCCTCGTCTGCCTAGTCTGTGGCGACGTGAGGTTCTCCTGTGGAGGAAGTGACATGACGGAAACTCTTGTGCCGGGTGCCGGCGGGGCCGTGATAACCGCTGGGGCGAGGGTGGTAGACCACCCCGCATGGCCCGAGCTCAAGGCCGCCGTGGAGGAGATCCGCCCCTGGCAGGGCAAGGACGGCTCCATCGACTTCGAGGCCGAGGGGGCGCACGGCCGCGCCACCGTCCTGGCCGCCCTCGAACGCGTCGTCTCCGCCGTCGAGACCCTCTCGCCGCTGCTCCCGCACGCCACCGCGTACCACCAGGCGCTCGTCGCCGACCTGCGCAAGTGGGCCGCGGACGACTTCCGCGTCCCGGACTTCCTCGACTCCCTGCTGGCCTTCCATCCGGCCGCCGAGCGCGAGGACGGGCTCCAGCACCTCGTCGTCTTCCCCATGTACACGCAGAACGGCAACCCGGACCGCAACCTGGAGGCCGTCGTCCTCAAGATGGTGTGGCCCGAGTGGCTCGCCGAGCTGGAGCGCACCCGGTACGACAACCCGCTCTTCCTCGGCATCACCTTCGAGGACTTCACCCCGGGCTACGACACCAACTCCGCCGTCCTCTTCCCGGAGACCATCGCCGTGCGCGAGGCCCCCGAGCGCTTCACCTGGGGCGGCATCTTCTGCGACCGCGAGGCGGCCCGCTACCGCAAGGTCACCGAGGCGGCCGTCGACATCCTGGGCATCGAGCTGCCCGAGGACATCGCCCGCATGGTCGAGGACCAGGAGCGCTGCGAGAAGGCCTTCGTCCTGTGGGACATGGTCCACGACCGCACCCACAGCCACGGCGACCTGCCGTTCGACCCCTTCATGATCAAGCAGCGCCAGCCGTTCTGGATGTACGGCCTGGAGGAGCTGCGCTGCGACCTCACCGCCTTCAAGGAGGCCGTGAAGCTGGAGTCCGAGGGCAACGAGCACGGCCGCGACGTCCAGTACGCCGTCCTCTTCGACCGGATGTTCCGCTTCCCGGTCTCCGGCGACCGCAACCGCAACTACGACGGGCTCGGCGGACAGCTGCTCTTCGCCTACCTCCACAAGCACGACGTCGTGCGCTGGACGGACAACAAGCTGAAGATCGACTGGATGCGCGCCCCGCAGGTCACCAACCAGCTGTGCGCCGAGATCGAGGACCTCTACCGGGCCGGCATCGACCGCCCGAAGCTCGTCCACTGGTTCAAGGCCTACGAGCTCGTCTCCACGTACCTCGCCCCGCACCCGGGATCCAAGTGGGCCAAGGGCCCCGACGCCCTCGACATGACGCAGCCGCCGCGCAAGCTCGTGGACGACGTGCTTCCCGACGAGTTTCCGCTCAGCATGTTCTATGAGGCCCTCGCCAAGAAGCTCAAGGGCGTGATCGCCTCGACCAAGGGCATCACCGCCCTGAACGCGGAGCACGCCGAGCGGGTCGCCGCGTGAGCGTTCGTCCACAGGAGGCTGCACAGATGAACGGCTCCGGGAACGGCAACGGAAAGCTCAACGGAGCGGTGGTCGCGGTGGCGGGGGCCGGCGGGCCCGCCGGCCGTGCCGCGCTGCTCCGCCTCGCCGAGGCGGGAGCCGTCGTCATCGCGTCCGACGCCGACCCGGCGCGGCTCGCCGAGGCGGTGGACGCGGCGCGGTACGCCCACGGCGGCGCCACTGTCACCGGTGACACCGTGGACCTGCTCGACCTCGACGCCACGAAGGCCTGGGCCGAGCGGACCGAGAAGGAGTTCGGCCGCGTGGACGGACTCGTCCACCTCGTGGGCGGCTGGCGCGGCAGCAACTCCTTCACCGAGGCGGACCCCGCGGACTGGGCCTTCCTGGAGAAGCTCCTCATCCGCACGGTCCAGCACACGTCCATGGCCTTCCACGACGGCCTGCTGCGCAGCGACCGGGGCCGCTACGTCCTGGTCAGCCAGTCCGGGGCGCACAAGCCGGTCGCCAACAACGCCGCCTACAACGCGGGCAAGGCGGCGGCCGAGGCCTGGACCCTCGCCATGGCCGATTCCTTCCGCAAGGCGGGGGGAGAACACGGTCCGGGGGCGGCGGCTGCGATCCTGGTCATCAAGGCACTGGTGCACGACGCGATGCGCGCGGAGCGTCCCAATGCGAAGTTCGCGGGCTTCACCGACGTCAAGGAGCTGGCCGAGGCCATCGCCGGAGTCTGGGAGCGGCCTGCAATCGATGTGAACGGACAGCGTCTGTGGCTCACTCCGCAACCGTGAGGACCGATGCCCGCCGCCACCACGATCCGGCGGTACGCGGTTTCGCCAGCGACAACTACGCGGGGGTGCATCCGGAGATCCTGGAGGCCATCGCGCTCGCCAACGGCGGCCACCAGGTCGCCTACGGCGAGGACGAGTACACCGAACACCTGCAGAAGATCATCCGCAGCCATTTCGGCCCGTACGCGGAAGCCTTCCCGGTCTTCAACGGCACCGGTGCCAACGTCACGGCCCTCCAGGCCATGACCGACCGCTGGGGCGCCGTGATCTGCGCCAAGTCGGCGCACATCAACGTCGACGAGGGCGGCGCGCCCGAGCGCATGGCGGGCCTCAAGCTGCTCGCCGTCCCCACTCCGGACGGGAAGCTCACCCCCGAGCTGATCGACCAGGAGGCGTGGGGCTGGGAGGACGAGCACCGCGCGATGCCGCAGGTCGTCTCGATCACGCAGAACACCGAGCTCGGCACGGTCTACACACCGGACGAGATACGGGCCATCTGCGAGCACGCCCACGGCAAGGGCATGAAGGTCCACCTGGACGGGGCCCGGATAGCCAACGCCGCGGCCTCCCTCGACGTGCCGATGCGGACCTTCACCAACACCGCCGGCGTGGACGTGCTCTCGTACGGCGGCACCAAGAACGGCATGATGTTCGGCGAGGCCGTGATCGTGCTCAATCCGGACGCGGTCCGGCAGATGAAGCACATCCGCAAGATGTCGATGCAGCTCGCGTCCAAGATGCGGTTCGTGTCGGTGCAGCTGGAGGCGCTGCTCGCCAAGGACCTGTGGCTGCGCAACGCCCGCCACGCCAACGCGATGGCGCAGCGCCTCGCGGCCGGCGTGCGCGGCTGCGACGGTGTGGAGATCCTCTACCCGGTCCAGGCGAACGCCGTGTTCGCGCGGCTTCCGCAGGAGGTGTCGCGGCGTCTGCAGAAGCGCTACCGCTTCTACTTCTGGGACGAGGTCGCCGGCGACGTCCGCTGGATGTGCGGCTACGACACGCAGGAAGAGGACGTGGACGGCTTCCTCCAGGCGTTGAAGGAAGAGCTGTCGCGCTGACCCCGAATTCGCATAGGTATGCCTCTGATCGTAAATCCATTGATTCGCGGTCGGGGGCATACCTATGCTCCGCGGCATGCAGCTGATCCAACTGAACCCGGATATCCGTGCGTACCAGGCCTCGGACGAGGTGATCGACCACGGGCACGCCATCGTCGAGGAGACCTCCGACGCGCTGTGGTCCACCACCGGCGACGCATACTCATACGCGGAAGCCGCCTTCACGTTCGTCCGCGACGCGATCCCGCACTCGGCGGACTCGGGCGACGACCGGGTCGCCTGGCGCGCCTCCGACGTGCTGCGCACCCGCAACGGCATCTGCTACGCCAAAGCGCACGCCCTCGTCGCGCTGCTGCGCGCCCAGGGCATCCCGGCCGGGCTCTGCTACCAGCGCCTGACCGACGACGACGGCGCGAACCCGGTCCTGCACGGCCTGGCCGCCCTGCGGCTGCCCGGCGCCACGCGCTGGTCCAGGGTGGACGCACGCGGCAACCGGCCCGGCGTGGACGCCCGGTTCGACCTCGACGAGGAGCGGCTGGCGTTCGCCGTACGGCCCGAGCTCGGGGAAATCGACCACCCCGAGCTGTACGCCGCACCGCACCCCGCTCCCCTCACGGCGCTCCGCACCTCCGTCGACCGCGCGGCGCTGTGGCGCGCGCTCCCGACACGGCTTCAGACTCCGCCGCCGGCCGTACGGGGCCCCGCCCGGCCACCGCCCTGTGCAGCAGGGCCGCCAGAAGCTGCAGTCCGGCGATCCCGGCCAGCAGCGCGGGCGCGGGCGCGTCCGCCGCGAGTCCCACCAGGGCCGCCCCGGCCGACGCGGCCGTCAGCTTGAGCCCGGCCCCCAGCGTGAACACCTGGGTCCGTACGGGGTCCGGAGCGTGCTCCGAGCGGATCCGCAGGGTCGCCGTGAGCAGCGGCCCGTCGCAGACACCGGCCACCGCGAACAACACGGCCGCGAGGGCGACGGACGGTGCGAGCGCCGCGGCGCCGAGCGCCGCGCCGGTCCCGGCCAGGCCCCAGCGGACCAGCCGGCCGGGCGCGACGGCGGTCATCCGGCCCAGCGTCAGCGAGCCGGTCAGCGCGCCCACGGCGAAGGCCGTCATCAGCACGCCTCCGGCGCCCGGGCTGCCCAGGCCGCCGGCCAGCAGGACCGAGGTCGTGGTGAGGGAGCCGAGACCGACGAACGCCAGGGTGGTCGCCCCTGTGACGGCGCGCAGCTCGCGGACCCGCCACAGCGCGGCGAGCCCGGCGCCGATGCCGGCCCGCGGCCGGTCGCGACCCCCGCCGGCCGCGCCGCCGTCCCGGACCTTTCCGAACTCGACGACGCCGTCCCGGGCCGCGCCGGCCTCGGCGGCGCCGGGCGGCCGGAACGGCAGGGTCGCGGCCAGGGCCGCCGCCACCGCCCCGGATCCGGCCAGCACCGCCAGGGCGGGGCCCGTGGAGCCCAGTGCCGCGAACAGGCCGACGGCGGCGGGCGCGGTCACGGACGCGGCGTTGTAGGTCGAGGCGTCCCAGGCGTAGGCCCGGTCGCGGCCGGCGCCCGCCGGGACCAGGCCGGTGACCAGGCTGGAGAGCCCGCCGGTGACCATCGGCCCGCAGCTGCCGCCCAGCACCGCGACCGCGAGGACCACCGGCAGCGGGGCCCGGCCCAGCAGGACGCCCAGGGCCGCCACCGCGGCGGTGAACCCGCCCAGGGCGGCGACGTGGAACAGCCGCCGCCGGCGGGTCCGGGAGGCCGCGACACCCGCGAGCGGGGCGGCCAGGACGTGCGGGGCCAGCCATGCCGTGAGGACGAAGGCCCCGTACGCCGCGTCCCCGGTCCGCTCCAGCGCCAGCAGCACCACGGCCATGGCCATGCCCTCCGAAGCGAACCGCGCTGCCAGCGCCGCGGCCAGGTACCGCTTGAACCCGCCCATCCGGAACCCCCTCCTGAGCGTGTAACGTGATACAGGAGAAAGACGTTACGCGGTAGACGTGTACGGCGAAAGGAGCCGGCATGGGGAACTCGGGCTCCGGCCGAGTCGGGCAGACGGGCTTCGCGGCGGTCCGGCGGCTGCTCGACATCGCCGAGGCGGTCCGCGCGGCCCCCGACCTCCCGCGCGCCGCGCTGGCGGAGATCCTCGCCGGGCACGGGGAGCGCCCCGAGGACCTGACCGAGACAGCGTTCCCCGAGGCGGACGCAGCCGAACTGCGGGCCGCGGCGCGCCGCATGGGCGACGTACTCGCCGAGACCGACGAGGACCGTGCGGCGCGGGCCCTCAACGCACTGCTCGCCGAGTACGGCACCCGGCCCCGGCTGACCCGGCACGACGGCCACCCCTGGCACCTGCACGTCGACCGGGGCGGGGAGGCGGGGTGGGGGGAGTGGTTCCTGGCGTCCGGGGCCCTCGCGCTCGCCCAACTCCTCACCGCGCACGGGCGGATCGCCTGGGGGGCCTGCGCCGCGGACGGCTGCGGGCGGCTCTTCCTCGGCACCGGACCGGGCAGCGCGCGGCGGTACTGCTCGCCCGCCTGCTCCGGCCGCGCCCGGGTCGCGGCGCACCGGCGCCGCCGGCGGGCGGGGGCCGAGGACTGAGGGAAGGCCGCGTTCGACGCCGCGCTCGCAGGCCGGCGGGTCGATCGAGCTGGGGGACGCCGGGTCGGCGACCAGCAAGGACCAGGCCGGCAGCCACGTCCCGCATCCCGCTGCGGAGCGGCCGGGCGGGCTCCACCCGGCCGCGCGCCGCCGAGATCATCAAGCACGCGCGGGAGATGCCCGCGCACGCCGAGGACCCGCACTGAGCACCCCGCCGGCGCCCCGGCGCGTCCCCGTCACGGCGCGTCCGCTGCGGGGCCCCTGGACGACCGCCGGTATCAGCCGGCCTCGCGTACCTGCGCCGCGGTCGGCGCGGTGCCCCCCAGGTGCGCGGGCAGCCACCACGAGTCGTCCGGTCCCGCCGGCTTGCCCGGGTAGGCGCGCTGCGCGGCGTCCAGCAGCTCCTGCACGCGGTCGCGCACGCGGCGCGTGATGGCGCCCGCGTACTGGTCGGTGGGGGCGTCCATCGGCTCGCCGACGCGCATCGTCACGGGGATGTGGCTGCGCTTGAGGTCCTTCGGGCGGCCCTTGGTCCACAGCCGCTGCGTACCCCACAGCGCCACCGGGATCAGCGGGACCCCGGCCTCCTGCGCCATGCGCGCCGCGCCGGACTTGAAGCTCTTGAGGGTGAAGGACTGGGAGATCGTGGCTTCCGGGAACACGCCGATGATCTCGCCGGAGCGCAGGGACTGGAGAGCGTGCTGGTACGCCGACTCACCCTGCTCGCGGTCCACCGGGATGTGCTTCATCGCGCGCATCAGCGGACCGGACACCTTGTGGCGGAACACCGACTCCTTCGCCATGAAGCGCACCAGGCGCTTCTGCGGCCGGGCGGTCAGGCCGGCGAAGATGAAGTCGAGGTAGCCGATGTGGTTCGACACGAGGACGGCGCCGCCCTTGCGCGGGATGTTCTCGGTGCCCTGCATGTCGATGCGGATGTCGAGCGCCCGGAACAGCGAGTGCGCGGCGCCGATCACCGGGGGGTAGATGAGTTCAGCCATGGTGCGGAGACCCCGCTTTCTGCCTGGGGAGGTGCTCCCGGCCATAAGTTACGGCAGCGTAGGTACGCGGCCATGGGGATCGTGCCCCAAACGGGCGCCGGTGACCAGTCCAGACGCCCGTGCCAGGGGAGATTCTCGTCACGCCGGGCACCTGGAGGGGGTGCGGGCGCTCCGATCAGCTGATGAGCGTACGAGGATGGCGGGCGGCGAGGCGATGGCGGCGAGAGGAGTACGCGTGCTCGGGCGGGACGTACGGGGCGTACGGGACGGCGATCTGGACGGCGACCGGGGCGGGCAAGACGGCGACCGGGGCGGGCGGGTGCGGCCGGGAGCCGGGGGACCGCGGCGGCTGGGAGAGGCGGAACTGGGCGCGCGCCCGGGGGAGCGGGCCAGCCTGGTGCAGTTCTCCAGCGCGTTCTGCCAGCCCTGCCGGGCCACCCGGCGGATCCTCTCCGAGGTCGCGGCGATGGTCGAGGGGGTCGCGCACATCGAGATCGACGCCGAGCACCGGCTCGACCTCGTGCGGGCCCTGGCGATCGAGAAGACCCCGACCGTGCTCGTCCTGGACTCGGCGGGGCGGATCGTGCGCCGGGCGGCCGGCATGCCCCGGAAGGCGGATGTGATCGCCGCCCTGGGCGCCGCCGTATGAGGCGTCGGACGGCCCGCGAGCCGGCCCGGGCGCGCCGGTGCGCGCGCCCCCACGCAGCGTGACGCGCCTGACATCTGGCCGTTCCCGCTTGACTGTGTACACGGGAGATCGCCAGGCTGGCGGTATGCGGCATGAACTCCTGCTCTACGGACGGGTCCACGTGGACCTGGTCCGCCACGCCGGCGCGCGCTGTCCGGGTCACTGAGCGTCCCCGACCCAGGCAGCGACAGCGTCCGCGTTCCCGTGGCAGAAGGAAGATCCCCCATGACGGCCCCGACCGCTCCGTCCCCCCGTCCCGACGCCGGCCTGCCCGGCTCGCCGGACCTCCTGCGCTCCGTCTTCCGGCAGCACGCCGCCGGCGTCGCGGTGGTCACCGCGGAGGACGACGGGCAGCCGGTGGGCTTCACCGCGACCTCGCTCAACTCCGTCTCCGCCGATCCGCCGCTGCTGTCCTTCACCATCGGCACCGGCGCCTCCAGCTGGCCCGCCGTGCGTGATCGCGAGTACCTCGGAGTCCACATACTGGGCGAGCACCAGCGGGAGCTGGCCGGTCTGTTCGCCCGTAGCGGAGCCGACCGCTTCGGGGCGGGCACCGAATGGGCCGCCGGGCCGTACGGGGTGCCCGTACTGGGCGGCGTACTCGCCTGGCTGGTGTGCCGGGTGGTGGCCCGGGTGCCGGCCGGGGCGCACCGGGTGGTGATCGCGGAGGCGGTCGCCGGGAACCCGGCCGGGGAGGGCCGTCCCCTGCTGTACCACCAAGGGCGCTTCAACGCGCTGCGCGACTGAATCGTCCCTGCTGGGGCGTGGCGGGCGGCGTTGGGCAGATCACAGTTCAGCGGCCTTGCCTCTTGGTGGGACCCACGATGTACTGACGAGTAACATTCCCTTCGGAGCGCGGGCCGCCCCGACCGGGATCCGCCCGACGAGGCGCCTATGCTGCCTGCACAAGGCGGTACCAGAAAAGACGATGCGGTAGGAGAGCCGGCGTGAGCCTGAGGATCGTTGTCTGTGTGAAGTACGTGCCCGACGCCACCGGCGACCGGCAGTTCACCGAAGACTTGACCGTCAACCGCGACGACGTCGACGGCCTGCTGTCGGAGCTCGACGAGTACGCCGTCGAGCAGGCGCTGCAGATCGCCGACGAGGCCGACGATGCCGAGATCACCGTGCTGACGGTGGGCCCCGAGGACGCCAAGGACGCGCTGCGCAAGGCGCTGTCCATGGGCGCCGACAAGGCGATCCACGTCGAGGACGACGACCTGCACGGCACCGACGTCATGGGCACCTCGCTGGTGCTCGCCAAGGCCATCGAGAAGGCCGGCTACGACCTGGTCATCACGGGCATGGCCTCGACCGACGGCACCATGGGCGTGCTCCCGGCGATCCTGGCCGAGCGCCTGGGCGTCCCGCAGGTCACCCTGCTCTCCGAGGTCAAGGTCGCGGACGGCACCGTGACCGGCCGCCGTGACGGCGACACCGCCAGCGAGCAGCTGGAGGCTTCCCTCCCGGCGCTCGTCTCGGTGACGGACCAGTCGGGCGAAGCCCGCTACCCGTCCTTCAAGGGCATCATGGCCGCCAAGAAGAAGCCGGTGGAGTCCTGGGACCTGGAGGAGCTGGAGATCGAGGCCGACGAGGTCGGCCTGGAAGGCTCCTGGACCGCGGTCGACTCCGCGGCGCAGCGTCCGGCGCGCACCGCCGGCACGATCGTCAAGGACGAGGGCGAGGGCGGCAAGCAGCTGGCCGAGTTCCTGGCCGGCCAGAAGTTCATCTAGAACCCCGGTCGACCCTCCATAGCCCCCAGACACTTCGCAATCGCAGGAGAGCAGTCCCATGGCTGAAGTTCTCGTCTACGTCGACCACGTGGACGGCGCCGTCCGCAAGCCCACCCTTGAGCTGCTGACGCTGGCCCGCCGCCTCGGCGAGCCCGTCGCCGTCGCCCTGGGCGCCGGTGCCGCCGCCACCGCCGCGGTGCTCGCCGAGCACGGGGCGGTCAAGGTCCTCACCGCCGACGCCCCCGAGTTCACCGAGTACCTCGTCGTACCCAAGGTGGACGCGCTCCAGGCCGCCTACGAGGCCGCGTCCGCCGCGGGCTCCCTGGCCGCCGTGCTCGTCCCGTCCTCCGCCGAGGGCAAGGAGATCGCGGCCCGCCTGGCCGTCCGTATCGGCTCCGGCATCATCACCGACGCCGTCGACCTGGAGGCGGGTGACGAGGGCCCGGTCGCCACGCAGGCCGCCTTCGCCGCGTCGTTCACCACCAAGTCCCGCGTCTCCAAGGGCACCCCCGTCATCACCGTGAAGCCGAACTCGGCCCCCGTCGAGGCCGCTCCGGCCGCCGGCGCGGTCGAGGCGCTCGCCGTCACCTTCGGCGCGCTGGCCACCGGCACCAAGGTCACCGGCCGCACCCCGCGCGAGTCCACCGGCCGCCCCGAGCTGACCGAGGCCGCGATCGTGGTCTCCGGCGGCCGCGGCGTCAACGGCGCCGAGAACTTCCACGTGATCGAGTCGCTCGCGGACTCCCTCGGCGCGGCCGTCGGCGCCTCCCGCGCCGCTGTGGACGCCGGCTGGTACCCGCACTCCAACCAGGTCGGCCAGACCGGCAAGTCGGTCTCCCCGCAGCTGTACATCGCCTCGGGCATCTCGGGCGCGATCCAGCACCGGGCCGGCATGCAGACCTCGAAGACCATCGTCGCCATCAACAAGGACGCCGAGGCCCCGATCTTCGACCTCGTCGACTACGGCGTGGTCGGCGACCTGTTCGCAGTCGTCCCGCAGCTCACCGAGGAGATCCAGTCCCGCAAGGGCTGACCTGCGCTTCTCTTCCCAGCTTCGCCTCTTCGGGGCCGTGTGGTGATTCTCACCGCGCGGCCCCGAGTCGTTTGTCCACGGCGACCGGGTGACCATTGACGGAGCGGAACCGCATGACTAAATTCTGCCATGCGGATCTAACCTTCCGTGAAGCGGAAAAGAGGAGAGTGCACGATGGGTCAGCAGGAGAAGGTGGCGACGAGCCTCGCCGACGCGGTCAGCGAGGGCATCAGCGCCTCCCTCGCCCCGGTGGACGCGGAGCTCGCGCGGCACTACCCGGGCGACCCCGGCACCCGCCAGCCCATCCACACCGTCTACGTACCCGGCGACGTCTTCGCCGCGGACACCATCCGCTCCTGGGGCGACCAGGCCCTCGCCGCCCTGGACGAGCACGCCCCGGACGCCGCCACGTTCGCCGCGGTACTCGGCATCTCCGACGAGCTGGCCGTACCGGTCTACGACCGCGTCCGCGCCAAGCTGCTGAGCGAGCCCGTCGAGGACCTGCGCGTCGACTTCGAGGACGGCTTCGGCGTCCGCTCCGACGAGGAGGAGGACCAGGCCGCGGCCCGCGCCGCGCGACTCGTCTCCGAGGCCTTCTCCAACGGCACGAACGCCCCGTACATGGGCATCCGCATGAAGTGCATGGAGTCCAACGTCCGCGACCGCGGCATCCGCACCACCGACATCTTCCTCTCCGGCCTGCTGGAGCACGGCGGCCTCCCCGAGGGCCTCGTCCTGACCCTGCCCAAGGTCACCTACGCCGAGCAGGTCAGCGCCTTCGTCGCGCTGCTGGAGGCCTTCGAGGCGGCCCGCGGCCTGCGCCCCGGCCGGATCGGCTTCGAGATCCAGATCGAGACCAGCCAGTCCATCGTGGCCTCCGACGGCACCGCCACCGTCGCCCGGATGATCGAGGCCTCCAAGGGCCGCGCCACCGGCCTGCACTACGGCACGTTCGACTACAGCGCCTGCGTCGGCGTCTCCGCCGCGTACCAGTCGAGCGACCACCCGGCCGCCGACCACGCCAAGGCGATCATGCAGGTCGCCGCCGCCGGCACCGGTGTGCGCGTGTCCGACGGATCGACCAACGTCCTGCCGATCGGCACCACCGAGCACGTGCACCAGGCCTGGAAGCTGCACTACGGCCTCACCCGCCGCGCGCTGGCCCGGGCGTACTACCAGGGCTGGGACATGCACCCGGCGCACCTGCCGACCCGCTACGCGGCCGTCTTCACCTTCTACCGCGAGGGCCTCGCCACCGCCGCCGCGCGCCTGAAGGCGTACGTCGCCAAGATCGAGGGCGATGTCATGGACGAGCCGGCCACGGCCAAGGCCCTGGCCGGCTACCTGGTCCGCGGCCTCGACTGCGGGGCGGTCGGCGCCGAGGAGGTCGCCGCCCTGACCGGCCTGACCCGCGCCGAGCTGGACGCCTTCGCCATCCCGCGCCGCTCGGCGACACTGACGGCGAGCGCCTGACCCCGACCGGCACGCACGGCCCGGCCCGCGTTCACCCACCCCGGGCCGTACGCACCCCCACCGGCGGCACCAACCAGCAGCGCAGTACCCGCACCCGCAGCCCGCGGCCGTGCCCGGGCTGCGCGGGCTGGTTCGGTGAAAGGTCAGTCGGTCGGGGGGAGTTCGCCCGAGCCGCGGGGGATCAGGCGGGTCGGGAGCTCGATGCGCTCCGGTGCGAGATCGGCACCCCCCAGGCGCTGGAAGAGGCGGTCGGTGGCCACCCGGCCGAGGGCGGCGGCGTCCTGGGCGACGACCGTGACGCCCGGGCGCAGCAGGTCGGCCAGCTCGAAGTCGTCGAAGCCGACCAGGGCCACGGGACGCTGCCGGTCGGCGAGCACGCGTACCACCGTGACCGTCACCCGGTTGTTGCCGGCGAAGACGGCGGTGACCGGTTCGGGGCCGGCCAGCATCCGGCGGGCCGCCGCCGTCACCGGTTCCGGGGCCGTGGAGCCGAGGGACAGCCAGGATCCGGCCACCGGAAGCCCCGCCTCCGCCATCGCGGCGCGGTAGCCGCGCAGCCGCTCCGTCGCCGTGTGGATGTGCGGGTGGTCCCCGATGAAGCCGATCCGGCGGTGGCCCGCGGCGATCAGGTGGGCCACGCCGTCCCGGGCGCCGCCGAAGTTGTCCGACAGTACGACGTCCGCCTCGATCCGGCCCGCCGGCCGGTCCACGAACACCGTGGCCACCCCTGCCCGGATCTCCGGCTCCAGGTAACGGTGGTCCTCCCCGGCCGGGATCACGATCAGTCCGTCCACCCGGCGGGCGCACAGCGCGAGGGCCAACTCGCGCTCCCTTTCGGGGTCCTGGGCACTGGAACCGTTGATGAGCAGGGCTCCGTGCGCCCTGGCCACCTCTTCCACCGCCCGGTTCACGGGACCGTAGAAGGGGTCGGCGAGGTCCTCCAGGACCAGGCCCACGGTGGCGGTACGGCCCTTGCGCAGGACGCGCGCGCTGTCATTGCGGCGGAAACCGAGGGCGTCGATGGCCTCTTGGACCCGCCTCTCGGTGTCAGGGGTGACCCCCGCCTCGCCGTTGACGACCCGGGACACCGTCTTCAGTCCCACGCCGGCCCGGGACGCCACGTCCTTCATGGTCGGCCTGCTGCCGTAACGAAGCTGGGACGAATGGCGGTTGTGGGGCACGGCGGGAAAACCTCCGGAGGTGGCGGGCAGGGCTCTGACCTTGAGGATAAGCACTCGGCCGATAGTGAGGTTTCCGTGGCAGGGTGGGGCGGGCAGTCCACTGGGGGCTCCGGACGAGCCATGCGGAGAGGGGTAGACGTGATTGTCTGGATCAACGGCGCATTCGGTGCCGGGAAGACCAGCACCGCCCGCGAACTGGCCGGGATCCTGCCGGACGGCACCCTGTTCGACCCGGAGCTCATCGCGGACGCCCTGCGCGTGCTGCTGCCGGCGAAACGGCTGGCGGAGGTCTCCGACCACCAGGACCTGCCGAGCTGGCGGCGGCTGGTGGTGGACACCGCGGCGGCCCTGCTCGGGGAGCTGGGCGGGGTGCTCGTCGTGCCGATGACGCTGCTCAGGCAGGAGTACCGGGACGAGGTCTTCGGCGGTCTGGCGGCGCGGCGGATCGCTGTACGGCACGTGCTGCTCGCTCCGGCTGAAACGATCCTGCGGGAGCGGATCGCGACCCGGGAGGAGCCGGGCGCCCCGCCGGAGGCGGACCTGCGGGCCCGCCAGTGGGCGTACGAGCACCTTCCCGCCTACCGGCAGGCGCTCGGCTGGCTCAGTGCGGACGCGCACGTCATCGACAACGGCGTGCTGACCCCGCGGGAGACCGCCGAGCGGATCGCCGAGGCCGTCCGCACGGAGACCGCGCCGGTCTGCGACATCGTGCAGACCCCGGAGCCGACGCGGGAGACGGTGGCGGCCGGGGTGCTGCTCTTCGACGAGCGGGACCGGGTGCTCCTGGTGGATCCGACGTACAAGGCGGGCTGGGAGTTCCCGGGCGGGGTCGTCGAGGCGGGAGAGGCCCCGGCGCGGGCGGGGGTCCGGGAGGTCGCCGAGGAGCTCGGGCTCGTCCTGGACAGGACGCCGGACCTGCTCGTGATCGACTGGGAGCCGCCGCAACCGCCCGGCTACGGCGGGCTGCGCCTGCTCTTCGACGGCGGCCGCCTCTCGGACGCGGCGGCGGCCCGGCTCCGGCTGCCCGGCCCCGAGCTGCGCGCGTGGCGCTTCGTCACCGAGGACGAGGCCGCCGACCTGCTGCCGCGGCACCGGTACGAGCGGCTGCGCGGGGCCCTGCGGGCCCGGGAGCGCGGCCGGCCGCTGTACCTGGAGGCGGGCGCTCCCGTCGGCTGACCGGCCGGGGGGGGGGCCGGCGGAACGCGGGACGGGGGCCGGGGGAGGCGGGCGCCTCAGCCGGCCGGGGCGCCCGCCCCCGCTTCGGTCCCGGCCTCCGCCGCGGCCGTGGCCAGCGCGGCGGCCGTGTCCGTCGTCAGGGGGTCGCCGTGCCCGAAGCAGGCCGTCGAGGGAGTGAGCGCCGCCAGCCGGCGGAAGGACTCGATCGCCCGTGCCCGGTCCACGTTGAAGACGCCCAGCATCAGCGGCCCCACGGCGGCGACGCAGTCACCCGTGAACAGCACACCGTGCCGCGGCAGGTGGACGCCGATGCTGCCGTCGGTGTGGCCGGGCGCGTGGACGACGTACGCCCCGTCCCCGAAGTCCAGCGCGTCACCGTCCTCCAGCTCCTGGTCGACCCGGGTGGGCGGGGCCGCGGGGACGGTCAGGGCGTGCGCGTAAAGGGGGAGCTCCCAGTCCAGCAGGACCGGCTCGGGCACGGGCACCTCGCCGCGGACCACGGGCGCGTCCAGGCGGTGGGCCAGCACCCGGGCGCCCCAGCGCGCTGCCAGTTCCCCGGCCGCGCCGGTGTGGTCCCCGTGGCAGTGCGTGAGGACGATCCGCTCCAGCCGTTCGGGCCGCAGCCCGAGGGACCGGATCGCCGCCTCTATCCGGGGAGCGGACTCGCTGTTGCCCGCGTCGACCAGAGTGAGCGCCGCGCCGTCACGCCAGAGGTACGCCTGCCCGATCGGGAAGCGGAGCATGTGGAGCCGGTCCGGTAGCACTTCCACGACATCCATACGGCGAACGTAGGCCGCCGGTCGCCTGCCGGGCACCGGTATTCACCGGCAGCGAAGGAAGTACGCCCGAAGCGGACGTGCCCCGGGGCGGACCGTACGCACCCCGGGGCGGAGCATGCCCCGGAGCGGTCCGCCGCGCGCCGACGCGCACGGCGTGCGGTCCGCCCCGGGGAGCCGTCAGCCGCGCTTGGACTCCGCGTAGTTGACGAGGAAGAGGGCCTCGGCCACCGACAGGCGCTCCAACTCCTGCGGCGACACACTCTCGTTGACCGCGTGGATCTGCGCCTCCGGCTCGCTCAGACCGATCAGCAGCATCTCCGCGTCGGGGTACAGCGACGTCAGCGTGTTGCACAGGGGGATGGACCCGCCCATACCGCTGATCTGCATCTCCTGGCCGGGATAGGCCACCCGCATGGCCTCCGCCATCGACGCGTACGCCGGGCTGCCCGTGTCCGCCTGGAACGGCTGGCCCTGGCCGACGACTTCGAGCTCCAGCCGCGCCTTCCAGGGCGTGTGGGCCACGAGGTGCTCCTCCAGCAGCTTGATGGCCTGGGCGGTGTCCACGCCCGGCGGCACACGCAGGCTGATCAGCGCCCCGGCGCCGGCGTGCACCGATGGCGTCGCCCCGACCACCGGCGGGCAGTCGATCCCGAGCACCGTCACCGCGGGACGGGCCCACAGCCGGTCCGCGATCGTGCCCTCGCCGATCAGCTCCACGCCGTCCAGCACCTTCGCGTCGGCACGGAAGTCGGCCTCCGGGTACTGCAGGCCCTCCCACACCGCGTCCGAGGCGAGCCCGTCCACCGTCGTCGAGCCGTCCGCCGCGCGCAGCGAGTCCAGGAGCCGGATCAGGGCGGCCAGCGCGTCGGGGGCGGCGCCGCCGAACATGCCGGAGTGCAGGTTGCCGCCCAGCGTCTCGACCCTCACCTTCAGCAGGGTCATCCCGCGCAGCGTGGCCGTCACCGTGGGCAGGCCCAGGCGGAAGTTGCCCGCGTCACCGATCACGACGGTGTCGGCGGCGAGCAGCTCCGGGTGGGCCTCGGCGTACTGCTGGAGACCGCCGGTGCCCTGCTCCTCGGAACCCTCGACGATCACCTTCACACTCACCGGCACCCCGCCGTTGGCCTTCAACGCGCGCAGCGCCAGCAGGTGCATGATGAACCCGCCCTTGCAGTCGGCCGAACCGCGCCCGTACCAGCGGCCGTCGCGCTCGGTCAGCTCGAAGGCGGGGGAGATCCACGCGGCGTCGTCCAGCGGCGGCTGCACGTCGTAGTGCGCGTAGAGCAGTACGGTCGGCGCGCCCTCGGGTCCGGGCAGGAATCCGTACACCGACTGGGTGCCGTCAGGGGTGTCGAGCAGTGCCACGTCCTGGAAGCCCTCGGCGCGCAGGGCGTCGGCCACCCAGTTCGCGGCGCCCTCGCTCTCGCTCTTGGGGAACTGCGCCCAGTCCGCCACCGACTGGAAGGCCACCAGCTCGGTCAGCTCCCGCTTGGCACGGGGCATCAGCGAGGCGATGGTCTCGGCGATGGGATTCTGGGACATGGGCACGCTCCTTTTGGGTGCGACGTTGTTGTACCTGTACGCCCGCCCGCATCCGCGTGGTGTGCGTATACCGGGTACGACGAAAGACTCCCCGATCCTCGCACAGCGGGACGAGGGGAAGACTCGCCGTAGGATTTCCCCGGCATCGGAGCAACCGGGCGATCAGGAGCAGCAGCACACGTGAGCAGCGACGACGACGTACGCGACGCAAGCGAAGGACCGGCCGCGCAGAGTGCGGACGACGAGGTGGGCGGGGAGAGCGGCGAAGTGGGCGAGGTGTGGGACGTCGTCGTGGTCGGGGCCGGACCGGCCGGCGCCTCGGCCGCGCACGCGGCGGCGACGGCGGGGCGCCGGGTGCTGCTGCTGGAGAAGGCCCAGCTGCCCCGGTACAAGACCTGCGGCGGCGGCATCATCGGGCCGTCCCGGGACGCCCTGCCGCCCGGTTTCACCCTGCCCCTCCAGGACCGCGTCCACGCGGTCACCTTCTCGCTGGACGGGAGGCTGACGCGGACGCGGCGCTCGAAGCAGATGCTGTTCGGGCTCGTCAACCGGCCCGAGTTCGACGCCGGCCTGGTCGCGGAGGCCGAGAAGGCCGGTGCGACCGTCCGTACGGGCACCGCCGTGACCCGCGTCGAGCAGCACGGGGCGGCCGTGCCCGACCGGCGTACCGTCGCCGTGGTGCTGGCGGACGGCGAGACGGTCCTGGCCCGCGCCGTGGTCGGCGCGGACGGCAGCGCGAGCCGCATCGGTGCGCATGTCGGGGTGGAGATGGACCAGGTGGACCTCGGCCTGGAGGCGGAGATCCCGGTACCGGCGACGGTCGCGGAGGACTGGAAGGGGCGGGTGCTGATCGACTGGGGCCCGCTGCCCGGCAGTTACGGCTGGGTCTTCCCGAAGGGCGACACCCTCACCGTCGGGGTCATCTCGGCGAAGGGCGAGGGCGCGGCGACCAAGCGCTACCTGGACGACTTCATCGCGCGGCTCGGGCTCGCCGGTTTCGAGCCGGCCGTCTCCTCCGGGCACCTGACCCGTTGCCGCACGGCGGATTCGCCGCTGTCGCGCGGCCGGGTGCTGGTGGCGGGGGACGCGGCCGGGCTGCTGGAGCCGTGGACCCGCGAGGGCATCTCGTTCGCGCTGCGGTCGGGCCGGCTGGCGGGGGAGTGGGCGGTGAAGATCGCCGAGGCGCAGGACGCGGTGGACGCGCGCCGCCAGGCCCTGAACTACGCCTTCGCGGTGAAGGCCGGGCTGGGTGTGGAGATGGAGGTCGGCAAGCGGATGCTGGCCCTCTTCGAGGCGCGGCCGGGCCTGCTGCACGCGACGATCACCGGGCTCCGCCCGGCGTGGCGGGCCTTCGCCAGGATCACGCGCGGCTCGACGACCCTGGCCGAGCTCATCCGTACGTACCCGCTGGCCCGCAAGGCGCTGCACGCGGTGGACGCCAGGCGGGCGAGCCGTGAGGGACGCGGTGGCCGGGGCGGCGACCAGGGCGGTGATCAGGGCAGCGACCAGGCCGGTGACCAGGGCGGCGACCAGGCCCGTGACCGGGGTGGCCGCGGACGGTCCGTGCCGCCGGCGGAGGCCCCGCGCGACGCCTCCGATTCGTAAGCGGTGTGAGGTCCGGGGCGACCCGGACTCCTGACGGGCCGGGGCCGCAGGCGGCTGCCCGGCCGGTTCGGCGGCCGGCGGTCTGCCGCAGGTGACGCCGCTCGTGACCGGCTGCCCCCTCCTCCTTCGGAGGGAGAGGGAGGGGGCAGCCGCGGCGGACACCGGTCGCACGGGCGCGCATGCGCGCGGCGGGACGCCGGCGGCGTGGCGGCCTGCGGCGTGGCGGCTGCACGGCCGGCCGCACCGGTCAGCGCACGGGCGCACCCTCGCCATCGAGGCGGTCGACACGCGTGGAGAACTCGGCGAGGATTCACGCCGTGATCACGCAAGGAGTGGAGGCCGCGGGTCGGTGTGGAGCGTGCGGCGGCCCCACGGTCCGCGACATCGGCCAGTTCATCGACCACGGACGGCTCAGGTGGGGCATCGAGGAAACCTGCCGCGCCTGCCCGAGCTACTCGTGCGCGGAAGACGACGGGCCGGTCACCCCGGAGTGGATCCGTGACGCTCTCCTGGCTGCCCACGGCCCGGCGCGACTGCGCCTCACCGGGTGCGGGACGAGCCCGGTCCCGGCGATGAAGGTACTCCGTTCCGTACACCGGCTGACCCTGGCCCAGGCGCGTGAGATGGCGAACCGGCTCGCGGACACCGGTCTCCTCGGCACTCTCGTGGAGATGGAGTTCCTCGCCGCCCGCCTTCGTCACGCCTCGGTCGGTGCCACGGTCGAACACCCGGCCACGTGATCGTCCGGCTCCCGCCAACGTTCGCCGCCGCCGCCGTCGTCGTCGGCTGAGGGGCGGCGGATCGGGCCGGTGCGCCCGCCGGACGGACCGGAACCGCAGGGCGAGGTGCCACGCGGGCCGCACGGGTCCGCGGTCGACCTCGGGCGGGACGGGGGTCAGCCCGAGACCGTGATCCGGAAGACCGGGTGGTCGGCGGCGGCCGCCCGGAGCCGTTCCTCGGAGGAGTCGGCGTCGACGCCCTGGAAGAACTGGTTGACCTCCCAGCCCCACTTCTTCAGGTAGGTGCGCAGTACGGCGGCCTGCAGCGCGGGGTCGGTGACCTCGGTCGCGGTGAAGGTGCGCACCTTGCGGCCCACGCGCAGTTCGCCGCCGCCCGCCACCCGCATGTTGCGGACCCACTGGGAGTGGCCGCGGGCCGAGACCAGGTACTGGGCGCCTTCATGGGTGTGCGGGTTGACCGGGATCCGCTGCATCGCGCCGGACGTGCGGCCGCGGACCGACATCTCGGCGCTGCCGGCGAGGCTGATGCCCAGTCGGGCCAGCTTGCCGAGGAGTGCGTTGAACCGGGCGGCGAAGGGGCCGACCCGGACGTAGTAGGGAGTCGGTGCGTTCATGAGGCCCTCCGGTGCTGATCGACACTGAGAGAGCACTGCTCTCGCTTGAGAACAGTGTGTACGGATCGGCGCTTCGAAACAAGAGCACTGCTCTCGGAAGTGAGCACCGATCTTGTTTTTGGGCAGTGCTCTGAACCGTGGCACACTGAGGCGCATGAACACCGTGCGAGGGGCCAGGGAGCGGGCCCGCATCGAGGTCACCGCCGCCATCAAGGACGAGGCGCGCCGCGCCCTCGCGGCCGACGGCGCGGCCAAGCTCTCACTCCGCGCCGTGGCCCGCGAGCTGGGCATGGTCTCCTCCGCCCTCTACCGCTACTTCCCCAGCCGCGACGAGCTGCTCACCGCGCTCATCGTCGACGCCTACGACAGCATCGGCGCCGCCGCCGAGGAAGCCGACCTCCGCGCCCGCACCGCCGGCTCCCCGCCCCGCGCCCGCTGGCTCGCCGTCTGCGAGACCGTCCGCGCGTGGGCCCTGGAGCACCCGCACGAGTACGCCCTCATCTACGGTTCCCCCGTCCCCGGCTACAGCGCCCCGGCGGACACCATCGCCCCCGCCTCCCGCGTCGCCGACACCCTCATCGGCATCCTGCGCGCGGCCTACGAGGGCCGAGGCCTCGCCCTGCCGCCGCTCCCGGCCGCCCTGCGCCCCGAAGCCGCCCGGATGACCGCCGACTTCGCCCAGGGGCTGCCCCCGGAGACCAGTGCGGCCCTGGTCGCCGCGTGGGCGCAGCTGGTCGGGCTCGTCTCCTTCGAGGTGTTCGGGCAGTTCAACCGGGTGGTGGAGGACCGCACGGCCTTCTTCTCGCACGCGGCGGGCCAACTGGCGCACGGGGTCGGCCTGACGTCCGCGTGATCCGGCCCGGCGAAGGAGCCGTCCGCGGATTCCTGCGACAAGGCGACAAGTCGATTGTCTGTTCCTCCTCTTGAAGCCTTCGGTTGCGGCCTCGCCGAGGGCCGTGCCCGTCTACTGTTCCTCGGGTCCGCCACCCCCGCCGCCGCCGGAGGAACAGCCATGGCCCGAGCCCGCGCCGTGAACGCCCTGTACGCCGTACTGCTCACCGCCCTGCTCGCCGCCCCGGCGCCCGCCGTGACCGCCTCGGCGAGCGGTACGGGCCGGGGGCCGACGGCCTCGCAGCGCGCCTCGCCCGTCCAGGACCCCGCCGAGCCCGCTCCGGCACCCCCCAGACCGCGGATACCGGGCGAGCGGGGCCTGGAGATCGCCGTCCCCGCCTACGCCTGGGCCGACGACCGGATGCTGAGCGACCTCACGGCCACCCGCCCGGCCGCCTCCGTGGTGGTGCTGAACCCCGGGAACGGCGACGCCCCGTTCGACGCCCCCTGGCGAGCCCGGGCCGCCGCCCTGCGGGCCGCCGCCACGGCCACCGGCGAGAAGACCAAGGTGCTGGGCTACGTGCACACCGACCACGGCAACCGCCCTGTCGACGAGGTCAAGGCGTCCGTCGACAACTACCTCAGGCCCGGCGGCCGCGCCGCCGGCCGGCTCCACGTGGACGGCATCTTCTTCGACGTGGTCAGCCGGGAGTGCGGCCCGGGGAACGCCGTCCGCGACTACTACGCGGAGCTGCGCCGGTACGTCCAGGAGGCCGTGCACGCCATCGACCCCGAGGCCGAGGACCTGGTCGTCAACAACCCCGGCACGGCCATCGCCGACTGCTACCTGGAGCCGGGCCGCCGCACCGCGGACGTCTTCGTCACGTACGAGGACACGTACGCCTCGTACACCGGCGGCGGCTGGCTCGGCGGCAACGTCTTCGACCACGCGACCGGCTACCGGCCCGGCACCGAACTCGACCCGAGCGGGACGGCGTTCTGGCACCTGGTCCACGAGGTGCCGCACGCGGAAGCGATGGGCGCCGTGCTCAGCACCGCCTTCGACCGGGGCGCCGGGTACGCGTACGCGACCAGCGCGGCCATGCCCAACCCGTGGAACGCTGGCCCGACGTGGAAGTACCGCGCGCAGACCGAGTACGCCGCCGGCCTCGGCCGCGACCGGTAGAGCCGATGCCGCGGCCCCGCCGGCGGCCCCGCCGTGGGCAGCGGCGGGCGGAGTGGTGCCGGGTGTCCGTGGAGGTCAGCGGTAGTCGTCCGGGTGTCCCTGCATCCACGTGTTGATCTTGTCGCGGGTCCCGAGCAGCGTGGCCTGGTGCTTTTTCAAGTTCTCGAAGGACCGGTCATCCCCCAGGTCCTTGTCGAGCTTCGCGATGAGGGCGATCGGCTCGGGGAAGTGACCGGCCCCCTTCGGGTCGGCTTTCATGGCCCTGTCCAACCGGTGCAGTTCGTCATACACCCGTCCGAGAAAGTAGGCGCAGTTCCCCGGGGTGCACGAATCGTCCAGCGTGGCCTGGAGCCCGGCGAAGGCGTCCCGGACCTTCGACACCGGCTCGGAGGGGGAGGGCGCAGCCGATGCGGGGGCGAGGGGCGACGCGGAGCCGGACGCGGCCGGACGGGTCGACACGGAGGATGCGCCGGCCTCCCCGCCGGCGGGCACGGCCGAGCCGGAGCCGCAGGAGACGGTGAACGCCCCCAGGGCGACCACGAGTACGGCTGTGCTCCGCACACTGGAACAGAACATCGGCTTCCCCCTGATGAATGAGTCGGCCGAGCCTACTGAACGCTCGAACGCCTGGGCCTCGGAGGGGTCGGCGGCCCGCCCCGGTCGCGGGGGCGGTACCGCTCGTTGTGCCGCGCTAGCCGCCGTCGTTCTCCGAGAGGCCGGTGAAGCGCCACAGGACCCGGGTGGCCTGAAGGGCGAAGGCGACCGCCGCCGTGACACCGCCTGTCACCAGGAGGGCGGCGTCCACCTGGTGGGGGAGCGCGAACAGCAGCGCCGGGCCGTACACGGCGCCGAACACGAGGGCGGCCGCGCAACATGCGCTGACGAAGGCGTAGCCGATCTCCACGGTGATCGCGTCCCGGTCCGTCTGTGTACGTCGTTCCATACGTGCAGTGTCGCGGCATGCGCGAGCCGCCACAAGGACGCCGCGGGCGACACTGGAGGGACGGGGGCTGGACGCGAGGGCGGGCGGAGGCGGCGATGGGCGGCGCGGGGCAGGACTCAGGGCCGGCGGGCGGCGCGGGTAAGGACAGCGGGCCGGTGGGCGGCCCGGGGAGGGACCCCGGGCCGACGGGCGGCGCGGGTAAGGACACCGGGCCGGTGGGCGGCGCGGGTAAGGACTCAGGGCCGGCGGGCGGCGCGGGGAGGGACGCCGGGCCGACGGGACCGGGCGGGGAGCCGTTCGAGTTGTTTCCGCGCGAGCGGACCGTGGTGGCTCCCGGGGCCGTGCACCTGCCCGACTGGCTCGGCCCCGCGCGGCAGGAGGAGCTGCTGGCCGCGTGCCGCGCGTGGGCGCGCCCGCCGGCCGGCCTGCGCACCGTACGGACCCCCGGCGGCGGGACGATGACCGCCCGGCAGGTGTGCCTCGGGCTGCACTGGTACCCGTACGCGTACGCCCGCACCGCCGTGGACGGCGACGGGGCGCCGGTCAAGCCGATGCCGGCGTGGCTCGCGGAGCTGGGGCGGGAGGCGGTGGCCGCCGCGTACGGGGAGCCCCTGGCACGCGAGGTCGTGTACGACATCGCGCTGATCAACTTCTACGACGGCGACTCCCGGATGGGCATGCACCGCGACGCCGAGGAGAGGTCCCCGGCCCCCGTCGTCTCGCTGAGCCTGGGCGACTCCTGCCTCTTCCGTTTCGGCAACACCGGCTCGCGCGGACGTCCGTACCGGGACGTGGAGCTGCGCAGCGGGGACCTGTTCGTCTTCGGAGGAGAGAGCCGACTGGCCTACCACGGGGTGCCGAAGGTGTGGCCGGGCACCGGCCCGACCGCACTCGGGCTGACCGGCCGGCTGAACATCACCCTGCGGGTCGGCGGGCTCGACCAGGACGTCTCCTCCGGACCGGGCCGGTGAGGCCCGCGCCGTCCGACGGCGTGCCCGGTGCCCGGGAGGGCGGAGGCGCCTGTGCACGGGACGTACTCCGGCGCCCCGGCACCGCCGCACGCGGCTGTGCCCGGCACCGCGGGCCCGGCACCGTCCGCGGGAGACGGCCGGCTCACGGCGTGACCCGGGCATCCGCCGTGCGAGGATCGCTGTCATGAACGGCAACGGGGCCCCGCCGCGGGTCGGGGATGCGACCGCTGTGTCCACCGCGTCCGCACGGACGAAGCTGGAGCGGGGCCGCGGTGCGCTCGGACCGGCGTTGGAGCTGGTCCACACCGGCAGGGCGCCGACCCGGGCCGTGCTCACGGCCGAGCTCGGGGTCACCCGCGCCACGGCGGGCGCGGTCGCCGCCGAACTGGAGGCGCTCGGCCTGATCCGCGTCGACTCCAGCCCCGGCGGCGCGGGCGGCACGCAGGGCCGGCCCTCGCACCGGCTCGCCGTTGACGAGAACGGCCCCGTGGCGCTGGCCGCGCAGGTCCACTCGGACGGTTTCCGTGCGGCGCTGGTCGGCCTCGGCGGCCGGATCGTGGCCACCGCCCCCGGCAAGGTCACCGTCTCCGCCGACCCGGCGCAGGTGCTCGGCGCGGTCGTCGACGCGGGCGCCGAGCTGCTCGCGGAGAGCGGGCGCCGCTGCGTGGGCGCGGGGCTCGCGGTGCCCTCGGCGGTCGCGGAGCCGGAGGGAACGGCACTGAACCCGCTGCACCTGGCCTGGCCCGCAGGTTCTCCCGTACGGGCCATCTTCGCCGAGCGCGTCAAGGCGGCCGGGATCGACGGCCCCGCCCTGACCGGCAACGACGTCAACCTCGCGGCGCTGGCCGAGCACCGGCACGGCGCCGGGCGCAGCGCGCAGCACCTGCTGTGCGTGGCCACCGGTCACCGGGGGGTCGGCGGCGCGCTCGTGCTGGACGGGCGCCTGCACAGCGGAAGTTCGGGACTCGCCCTGGAGGTCGGCCACCTCACGGTGAATCCGGAGGGACGGGCCTGCCACTGCGGCGGCCGCGGCTGCCTCGACGTCGAGGCCGACCCGCTGGCCTTCCTGACCGCGGCGGGCCGTACGCCGGGCCCCGAGGTGTCGCTGCTCCAGCAGGCCCGCGACCTGCTGCGCGAGGAGTACGCGGCGCCCGCGGTACGGGCGGCGACGGAGGAGCTCATCGACCGGCTGGGGCTGGGCCTCGCGGGCCTGGTGAACATCCTGAACCCGGACCGGATCATCCTGGGCGGCCTGCACCGCGAACTGCTCCACGCCGACCCGGAGCGGCTGCGCGCGGTCGTCGCGGACCGCAGTCTGTGGGGGCGCAGCGGGGGCGTACCGATCCTGCCCTGCACCCTCGACCACAACAGCCTGGTGGGCGCGGCGGAGCTGGCGTGGCAGCCGGTCCTCGACGACCCGCTGGGGGCTCTCGGCACGGCGGCCGTGTAGGACCGGGCATCCGGGACACCGGGTCCCGCGCCGACGGACAGAGGGATCAGGGATTCCGGTCCCGGGATCCGGGAGCCCGGCCGGGACCGAGGCTCCGGGACCGAAAGCCCCGGCGCCCCGGACCCCGCGGCCGCTACCCCGTCCGGGACCCGGCCGCGGTTTCGGCCCCGCCGGTCCCCGACCTGGTGCCGGCGGGCATCACGACCGGCGGACCGGCGACGCCGATGTCGATCTCGATGTCGATCTCCGGGCCGGTGCCGGTGCCGGTGTCGCCGCCCGTGCCCACGGCGCCCGCGTCCATGCTGATCAGCACGGGCCGCAGGGGTTCCTGGGCGGGCTCGACCTCGATCCGGACCGGAGGAGGAGGCGCGGACAGGGCGTGCGCGGTCGTCAGTGAGAACCACACCACCTTGCCCGGACGGTCGTCGTACTGTCTCGCGCCCCAGGCCTCGCTGACCGCAGCGACGAGCGCGAGCCCGCGTCCGCAGGTCTCCAGGGCCTCCGGCGTGCGGGACACGTGGGCCCCGGTCTCCCGGAGTACCGGAAGGCGGGGATCACTGTCGATCACCGAGACGGTGACACGGCCTAGGCGGAGCTCGATCTCGACCGTGCAGGTCTTGTCGGGCTGAGCATGGCGGTGGACATTGCTGAGCAGTTCCGTCACTCCCAGCGCGGCCCGGTCGATGAGCGGGTCGAGTTGCCAGTGGCGCAATTGCGCGGCGACGATGCGGCGGACCTGACCGATCCGCGAAGGCAGGGCCTGCAGTTCGACGACGCAGTGCCTGCGGGAATGACTGATCACGGCTGCGACTCCCCGACATCAGTGTTACGGGTGCTGCACCCTCGGTAATGCTCCACCAGAGTCACCCACGGTGTGCCGGTGTGCAACCGAAGGCGAGCGAAAGCGATCCGCATGGAAACCCAAAGTGACTGTTTGTGCAGGTGAGGGAGGTACATTGCGAAAGCAGGGGGTCGAGATACACGCACGAAGGAGTACGGCGCATGAGTACCAGCGGCACCACCGGAACCACGGGTCCGACGGTCACGACCATCGACGTCGACCGCAGTGACGCGGAGTACCGTGCCTGGCTCAAGGAAGCCGTCCGCAAGGTCCAGGCGGACGCCAACCGCTCGGCGGACACCCACCTGCTGCGCTTCCCGCTCCCGGAGTCCTGGGGCATCGACCTCTACCTCAAGGACGAGTCCACCCACCCGACGGGCTCGCTCAAGCACCGCCTCGCGCGCTCGCTCTTCCTGTACGCCCTCTGCAACGGGTGGATCCGCCCCGGCCGTCCCGTCATCGAGGCCTCGTCCGGCTCGACGGCCGTCTCCGAGGCGTACTTCGCCAAGCTCATCGGCGTCCCCTTCATCGCCGTCATGCCGCGCACGACCAGCCCGGAGAAGTGCCGGCTCATCGAATTCCACGGCGGCAAATGCCACTTCGTCGACGACCCGATGAAGATGTACGAGGAGTCCGCCGAGTTGGCCGCCCGCACGGGCGGGCACTACATGGACCAGTTCACCTACGCGGAACGCGCCACCGACTGGCGCGGCAACAACAACATCGCGGAATCGATCTACCAGCAGCTGCGCCTGGAGCGGTACCCCGAGCCCGCCTGGATCGTGGCCACCGCCGGCACCGGCGGCACCTCCGCGACCATCGCGCGCTACGTGCACTACATGCAGCACGACACCCGCGTCTGCGTCCCGGACCCGGAGAACTCCTGCTTCTTCGACGGCTGGACGAACAACGACCCGGACGCGGGCAGCGACTGCGGCTCGCGCATCGAGGGCATCGGACGGCCCCGGATGGAACCGAGCTTCGTCCCCGGCGCGATCGACCGCATGATGAAGGTCCCGGACGCGGCAAGCATCGCCGCGTGCCGGGCGCTGGAGACGGCCATAGGGCGCAAGGCCGGCGGCTCCACCGGCACCGGCCTGTGGAGCGCGCTGAAGATCATCGCGGAGATGGTGGCCGAGGGCCGCACCGGCAGCGTCGTCACCCTGCTGTGCGACCCGGGCGACCGCTACCTGGACAAGTACTACTCCGACGCGTGGCTGGCGGCCCAGGGCCTCGACGTCGCCCCGTACCTGGAGACGGTCACCACCCTGCTGGCCACCGGCACGTGGCGCGAACCCGCCGTGTGAGCGAAGTCGCGCCGCGGCGCCCCGGCCGGGCGCGGGGCCGCTACCGGCCGGCGTCGCGGCGGGCCGTGAGGCGGGTGTCCAGGGCGCGGACCGCCGTCCGGAAGGAGTGCCCCAGACCCGGCCGGGCCGCGGCGAGGGCCAGCCGCAGCGGGGCGGGGCCGTCGGCCGCGAAGGTCCAGCGGATGCGGGTGCCGGAGCCCGCCGGTGCCAGGCGCCATTCCTCCAGCAGGGCGCGCAGGCCCGGGGCGTTCGTCTCGTCGACCCGGTACGCGTAGCGCCGCTCCGGCTCCGCCGCCATGACGGTCTCCTGGAAGCGGACGCCGCCGACGAGCCCGATCTCCCGTCCCGTGCCGCCGTGCGTCGGGCGGGCCGAGGAGACGGCCCGGAACCACCGCGGCCAGTCGGCGACTTCCTCGGCCAGGGCCCGGTACACCTCCTCGGGCGCCGCCGACACCTCGGTGCCGAACCTCAGGCGGACCGGCGCGCCCTCGATGAAGTCCAGCCCGACCGGGCGGAGTCGACGAGCCATGAACGTACCCCCTGGGATGTGGTGACGGACGCTCCCGTGCGTGCACCGCACCCTAGGCCGTCCCCCGTCGGATGTCCGCCCCCCGGGCCGACCCGCTCCCGGGACGGCGGGACCGGAGGCCTGGGCAGGAGCCGCCGCGCGCGGGATGCTGGTGCGAGCGATCCCGCGCGCAGTGAGCGGAGGCCGTCGTGCCCGACACCCCACCCGCCCCACCCGCCCCGCCACTCGCCCTCGAACTCCTCGTCCACGGTGTCGCCGGGGCCCCTCCCGGTGAACTGCTCGGCGATCCGCGCACCGTACGGGTCACGGGGGACTCCACCGCCGCCGTGTTCCGCCGTACCGAGGACGCAGACGCCGAAGCACACCCCGGCCGGTACGCGGGCCGTCCCGTCCCCGAGGCCTACTGCTGGTCCCGACTGACCTCCGGCAACGGCGCCCGCGCGCTGTGGCTGCTGCTCCTCCCCTTCATGGTGGTCAACCTCGCCCACTGGGCCCGCCCGGCGGCCCCCGCCCGCGACCCCGCGTCGCGGGCGGTCCGCGGGTACGGCGTGCTCGTACGCGTCCTCGCGCTCAGCCTGACCGTGCTCCTGGTAGCGGCCGCCTGCGAGGTGGCGCTCGACCTCGTCGCCTGGCAGTGCGCGGGATCCGTTAGCTGCGCCGCGTCCCGTTCCTGGCTCGGCTTCCTCGCGCCGGGTGGCGGCTGGTGGGCCCAGCCGGGGCGCCGGCTGGCCCTCGCCGCGCTCGTCCCCGCCGCCCTCACCGGCCTGCTCTGGCTCCTGTCGAACCGCACCTGGAACGCCTACGAGTCCCAGCCGCCCCCCGCCGCCGAGCACCCCCGCCCGGCCGCCCCCGGCCCGGACCCCGGCCCCGACGGGCAGCCCCCGCTCGCCCGACCCGGGTTCTGGTACGGCCGCCGGCTCGTGGCCCGGCTGCGCGCCGCGCACACCGCCGCCGGACTGCTCACCGTGGCCTGGGCCGTCGCCGCGCCCACCGCCGCCCACGACCGCCGCGACGGCACCCCCGTCCTCGAAGCCCTGGGCTGGGCCGCGCAATCCCTGCTCCTCGCCGTCGCGCTGACCGCGGTCTGGGTCGTCTGCCGCCGGGGCCGCACCGAGGCCCGGCCCGACCACCGGCTCGACCGGGCCGCCGTCACCCTGCTGCCCGGCGCCGCCCTGGTCCTCCTCGCCGCGATCCTGCTGTACGCCGCGTGGTCCCGCCCCGGTTGGACGTCCGCCGGCCGGCTCCCCGTGGACTTCGCCTTCGGCGCGCTGATGCTCGGCCAGGGCCTGTGCGTGCTCGGCCTCGCCGTCGCCGCCGCCCACCTGCACCACCGCGCCCCCGACCCGGCCGCCGCCCTGCGCGGCCTCGGCGGACCCGCCGTGGCCATGCTGGGCTGCGCCCTCGGCGGGGTGATGTCCGGCGGGGTCGCCCAGCGGGTCGCCGACTGGCTCGACGGCGCCGCCACACCCGGGGAGGCGGGCGCCCCGCTGCCCGGGCCGCCCGTGCTGCTGTCCTGGCAGGCCGCCGTGCTGCCGCCGCTGCTGCTCGTACTCGCCCTGCTGGCCGCCTGGTTCGCGGTACGCGGCGCCCGGGACCGGCGCCGCATCGCGCGGGATGTCGCCGCGGAGTACCCGGGGGAGCGGGCGGACCCGGCCCGCAGCGGCCGGATCGCCGGCGCGCGGGCCGCGGCCGCGCTCACCGACTCCGCGCCCTGGTTCGTGGCCGCCGTCTCCGGGATCACCCTGCTGCTCGGCGCGGGCGCGCTCGCCGGCGCCCGCGTCACCGGGCGGGTCCCGGGCGAGGCGGCCCGGGGCAGCGGGCCGCTCCTGGAGGCCGCCGCCCGCGCCGCCCAGGACTCCGGTTCCTGGCTGATCGGACTCGGTGTCGCCGGCTTCGTCGCCTGGGGGCGCCGCGCCTACCGGGACCCCGCCGCCCGCCGCACCGTCGGCATCCTGTGGGACGTCGGCACCTTCTGGCCGCGCGCCGCGCACCCCTTCGCGCCGCCCTGCTACGCCGAACGCGCCGTCCCCGACCTGACCTGGCGCATGGCCGCCTGGACCGGCCGCACCGGCGGTCCGCTGGTGATCTCCGGGCACTCCCAGGGCAGTGTGCTCGCGGCGGCGGCCGTCTGGCAGCTGCCGCCGTACGCCCGCGGCCGCGTCGCCCTGCTCACGTACGGGTCCCCGCTCTGCCGCCTGTACGGGCGCTGGTTCCCCGCGTACTTCGGCCGCGGCCCGCTCGCGGCCCTGCACCGGGAGGTCGACTGCTGGCGCAACCTGTGGCGCGCCACCGATCCCATCGGCGGCCCGGTGCTGCCCGGCACGGGGGTGGACCGGGGGCCGCTCGCCGACCCGCTCGCCTACGGGCGCACGGTCCGCCACCCGCTGCCCGCGCCGATCCTCGGGCACTCCGACTACCAGGCGGACCCCGTGTTCGCCGCCGAACGCGACGCCCTGCTCGCCCGGTTGGCGGCATCCGCCGGTCCGGGCGTACCCGCCGCCCGGCTCAGCACGGAGCAGGCAGGGCAGGCAGGGCCGGCAGCGGCGGAAGATCGGCCGGGAACAACAGGGTGAGGTCGTCCTTGTCCGGCTCCGAGAGCTGCGCCACCCGCCCCGCGTGCCGCTCGACCATCGACTCGAAGGTCTGGCGGGCGGTGCGGCCGTTGCCGAAGGCAGGCCCCTTGGGCAGGTCGGTGAAGTACGCCAGGAGTGCCTCGGGGGCGCCCTCGCCGAGCCGGTACTCGTGCTCCTCCGCCTGCTGCTCCACGATCCGCAGCAGTTCCCGGGGGCCGTAGTCGCCGAAGGTGATGGTGCGGGAGAACCGCGAGGCGACCCCCGGATTGACGGTCAGGAAGCGGTCCATCTCCGCCGTGTACCCGGCGACGATCACCACCACCGCGTCCCGGTGGTCCTCCATCAGCTTCACCAGCGTGTCGATGGCCTCGCGCCCGAAGTCCCGACCCGAGTCCTCCGGCGCCAGCGCGTACGCCTCGTCGATGAACAGCACGCCGCCGCGCGCCCGTTCGAAGGCCTCCTGCGTACGGATCGCGGTCGAGCCGATGTGCTCACCGACCAGATCCACCCGGGACACCTCGACCAGGTGGCCGCGCTCCAGCACGCCGAGGGAGGCCAGGATCTCCCCGTACAGCCGGGCGACCGTGGTCTTGCCGGTGCCGGGGGAGCCCGTGAAGACCAGGTGGCGGCGTACGGAGGCGGCCTTGAGGCCCGCCAGCTGCCGCCGCCGGCCCACCTCGATCATGTCGGTGAGCGCGCGCACCTCACGCTTCACACTGTCCAGGCCGACCAGTGCGTCGAGCTGGCCGAGCACCTCGGCGGAAACCCGTGCGGCCTCCTCCGCGCCCCCGTCCGGCCGGTCCGCGGGCCGGGGTACGGGGACTTCCGGCCCTCGCGCCGCGGGGCCCGCCACCGCTGCCGCCGTGAGGACCCCCTCGCGCGCCCCGGCGAACGCGCCGCCCGCGGCGGGGCGGTCCGTCGCCCGCCCGGCGGACTCGTCACTCGTGCAGTCCTCGGCGACCGGCCCGTCCTCCGCGAACTCGTAGCCCCCGCGCGCGCAGCGCTCGGTGCGGCAGCGCGTCAAGGTGGTGCGGCAGCCGTCGAGGACGTGGAAGCCGAAGCCCGCGCTGTCCGTGACCCGGCACGCGGTGAAGGTGCCCCGGCCGCCGGCCGACACGTAGAACCCGGCCTCGGCGGGAGAGGTGACCGTGCACCGCTCCAGGGTCGGATCGGCGCCCTTGGTGACGATCACACCCGTCTGCACCGCGTCGATGGTGCAGTTGGCGAGGGTGCCGCCACTGCCGTGGTCGCGGAACCAGGCCCCGGTGGAGGCTTCCCGGATCCGGCAGTCGTCCAGCTGGGCGGTGGCGCCGTCGCTGACCGAGACCGCCGTGTTGCGCACCTGCGACAGGTCGCTGTCGACCACGTCGGCGCGTGAACCCCGGTCCAGGACGAACACCGCGTCCGGTACGTCGTGCACCCGGCAGGAGTCCAGCGAGGCCGTCGCCCCGTCGCTGATCCAGACGGCCGGGTAGTCGCCGGTGCTGTCGTGGATCTCGCAGGACTCCGCGTCGACCCGGGTGCCCGGGTCCCACACCGACAGCCCGTTGCGGCCGAACCGGCGCACCGTGGTGCGGCTGAGCGTGAGCACCGAGCGGGACCGCAGATCCACCGCGTTCTCGGGGATGTCGTGGATGTCGCAGCCGGCCAGGGTGAGGACCGCGTCCGTGTCGAGGGTGACACCGTCGGCCGAGGTGCGGTGCACGGAGCAGTCCGTGAGCCGGGCCGTGGCGCGCGAGGCGATCTGCACCCCCGCACCCTTGATCTCGTACACCTCGCAGCCCAGTGCCTCCAGGCCGGAACCGTCACCGGTGACCGCAATGCCGGCGCCCGTGGCGTGGTGGATCCGGCAGCGCTCCAACCGGGGACGGCCGCCGCCGCGCACGGAGACCCCGTTCTGGCCGGCGGCCACCACCTCGCACTCCTCGAACACCCCGCCGCCGCCGTCCAGCACGGAGATGCCCACGCCCGTCGGGTTCTCCACCGTGCACCGCCGCACCAGGGGCCGGGCCCCGCCGCGGACCTCGATACCGGCGGCTGACCGGGTACTCACCCGCAGGTCCGTGAGCTCGGGGGAGCCGTCCTCGACGAGCAGCGCGGGCGCCGCCCGGTCCTGGCCCTCCAGATGGAGGTCCTGGACCACCGCCGAGGCGCGCACGGTCAGCGCGACCCCGTCGGGCGGGGCGATCCGGACCGAGCCCAGCCCGCCCTCGGGCCCGCGCAGGGTGACGGCGTGGAGCAGCACCAGGTTCTCCCGGTAGGTGCCGGGGGAGATGGACAGCACGTCGCCGTCGCCCGCGACGGCCAGCGCCGCGGTCAGCGTCGGATACTCACCTGAGCGGCGCCGCCACCGCGAAGACCCGCCGCCGTGCGTCACCTGGACCGTGCCCTGAGCCATGGTGCTGTCGTGCCCCCACCCTCGTACTCGTCCTGCTGATGCGACCGGTCTGCCCCGGCCGCTCCACCGTAGCGCGCGCGGCGCCGGTGAGCTGCCAGGTCAACTGCCCGCGCCCGCCCGCCCCCAGTCCGGCCCGGCCGCCGCCCACGCGCGGTCCAGGCGCGCGTACCGCTGATGCGTGAGGCGCCGTACGACCAGCCGCCGGACCGTCTCGGCCAGGGCGGCCACGCCGAGGGCGGCGGCCAGGCCGGCCGCGGTCGCGTGGAAGACGGCGGCGGAGGCGTCGAGCGGCCGGCCCACCAGGCGGCCCCGGGCGTCGGTCCATATCCGGAACCGGTCGCCGGGGTGCGGCGGTTCCTCCGCCGCCGGCACCGTGCCCTCGTGCGCGCTGCCGTCGGGCGCGGTCCACGCGGCCACGACCTGCGTGCGCCGCGGGGCCGTCCGCTGCGCGGACGCCTCCCCGGACGCCTCCCCTGACGCGTCCGCGGACCCCGCCGCGGCCTGTTCCGGCGCGTTGCGGAGCACCACCGCCGGGACGAGGTGCCGCTCCTGCCGCTGCTCGCGCGCGGCCCCCTGCAGGGCGGCGTCCACCTGGACGCCCGCGGCGCAGCCGACGGACGGAGCCACCACCAGCACGCACACCAGTGCGGCGAGTGCCACCCACGCCTCGACCAGATCGCTCCGCCGGCGCAGCGGATTGCGCCGCCAACGCCACACACCCATCGCCGTCCGCACGGTCCGGCTCCCCCCGCTCGCGCCTGCCTGCGCGTCCAACCCTCGCGCACGCCACCGGGACGCGCATTCCGGGACGCGCGAGACGTGTGTCACCCGAACGCCACCCGGAGCCAAGCCGCGCACGGCGGGTGTCCACCTGTCCCGACTGATCCAACGGCCCGGCCGGGCCCCTTGGTTCCAGCACGGGCCGCGAGCCCCCCGAAGGTGTCATTCCGGACGGCTGACCGGGCTGCCCCGCCGCGTCAGCCCAGGACGCGGACCTCGTCGCCGACCCGCACCGTGCCCAGCCGCACCGGCACCAGCTGCCGCCCGAAGGCCAGCGACTTCCCGATCCGCCGGTACGCGGCCAGCGTCTTCAGCGGCTCCTTGCCGCGCTCCGCCGTCGCCTGGTCGGTCGTGGTGACCACGCACCGGCCGCACTCCCGCACCCCCCGGAACACGGCGTCGCCGATCGCGACGCGCCGCCAGTTGTCCTCCGCCCAGGCCTCGGCCCCGGACACCACCACGTTGGGACGGAACCGGTCCATCGGCAGCGGCCCCTCCGCGGCGTGGTCGCCCCGGGCGATCCACGCGTTGAGCGCGTCCAGCGAGGCGAGGGTGGTGGCCATCAGCGGATATCCGTCGGCGAGGCTCACCGTCTCGCCCGGCAGCGCGTACTCGGGGTCCACCGGCCTGCGCACGGCCGGGTCGTCCAGGTGCACCAGCCGCGCGGGTATGCCGAGGTACGCGCCGAACCACTCGGCGGCGGCCGCGCCGGCCACCACCGTGTCGAATGTCTTCCCGAACAGCGCCACCGACTCCAGCGGACCGGCCTCGGGCACCTCCACGACCAGCTCCGCCATGCCCGGCGCCGTCACCGTGATCCTCCCGCCGTCCACCGGCCGGGCCGCCGCCAACGCCAGCCGCGGTTGGCGCCGTTGGGTGATGACCGTTCCCTCGGCGTCGACCAGCGCCCAGCGCCGGTCCCCCGCCAGACCCCAGGGCTCCACGGCCACCTCGTCGGGAGCGATCCCCCCGAGGGACTTCACCGGATGGACGTGGAGGGCCTGGACGTACAAGTTCGACATGGGGGCATCCTGCCAGCCTCCCGTGTCACCGCCCCGGACGGGCGGCGGACCCCCTCAGTAACCACGCCCCTGGTACGGACGCCCGTACGGGTCCTCGTACGCGGCCGCCGGCACCGGCGCGGGAGCCTGCATCGGCCGCGGCGCCGCCGGGCGCATGGCCTCGTAGCCGGTGCCCGCGGCGACCGGACGGGGCTGCTGCGGGTAGGGCTGCTGCGCGTACCCGCCGCGGGCGGCCACCGGCTGCTGCTGCGGGATGTACGGAGCGGGCGCGTGCTGCAGCGGCATCGGCTGCGGCGCGGCCTGCTGCTGGTACGGGTACCCGTACCCGGAGGTCTGCTGCGGCGCCGCGGGCGGCAGCGCGGGCAGCGCGGACGGGAGGGCCGGCAGGTACCCCCCGCTCGAATAGCCGGCGCTCGGGGAGTCGTAGGCGGCCGGGACGCGGATCGGGGCGATCTGCGGAGTGCCGCGTTCGGCGACGAGGGAGTCGTAGATGGGGGTGTCCGGGAAGGAGGGCGCGGAGTAGTAACCGCCGCCATAAGTGGAGCGGGGGGAGGTCATGGACCTAAGTTAAGCCCACGACTTCACCGGGTCCATAGCGAGGTTCTCCGAACACCGCGCTGACCTGCTTCTTCGCAGGTCAGGGCCACAGCTTTCACTTGGCGTTCACGTGCACGATTCGCCACTTCCGCCCCATCTTGCTCCTACTCGTGCCTACCGGTTGCGTGTTGCACCGACTTCGGGCTGACACAGCGTCACAACGCGGTGACCTCGGATGACTCCGCTCCACCCGGTGCTTCTCCGTTTCAGGCGTCGGTGGGACGGGCATAGGTACGGCCCTTCCAGGCCGCGCCGCGGCCCCGGTAGTGCTGGACCGCGGAGTCGACGGTCATCAGCAGGTACAGGAACGCGGTCAGGGGGAGCAGCGGCGCGAGCACGGCCGGCTGGCGGTAGTGGCGGAGCATCGGGAGGTAGGTGCCGGCCATCAGCAGCCAGGCGAGACCGCCCGCCCAGGCGAGCGCCGGCCGGTCGGCGGCGAGGCCCGCGAGGAAAGCGGCCGGAGGCACGAGGTACACGAGGACGAGCCCGGCCACGGTCGCGGCCAGCAGCAGGGGCTGGTGCCGCAGTTGGGCGTAGGCGCTGCGCGCGACCATGCGCCACAGGTCCGCGAGCGCCGGGTACGGGCGCACGCTGTCGACCCGCTCCGCGAGGCCGAGCCAGATCCGCCCCCCCGAGGCCTGGACCGCGCGGGCGAGGGAGACGTCGTCGATGACGGCCTGGCGGATGCAGTCGGGCACCCCCGCGCGCACGGCCGCGGCGGTGCGCAGCAGAACGCACCCGCCGGCCGCGGCGGCGGTGCGGGAGGCGGGGCGGTTGACCCACCGGAAGGGGTAGAGCTGGGCGAAGAAGTAGACGAACGCCGGGACGATGAGCCGCTCCCAGACGCCGGCCGTACGCAGCCGGGCCATCTGGGAGACGAGGTCGAGGTCGGCGGAGGTCGCGGCGGCGACCAGCTCGCGCAGGCTGTCCGGCTCGTGCGCGATGTCGGCGTCGGTGAGGAGCAGGTACTCGGGTTCGGTGGCGTCCGCGGTGTTCGCGGTACCCGCGAGGCGCGCGGTGTCCGTGGTGCGGGTGGTGCCTGACGCGTCCGCGGCGGTAGGAGCGGTGCCGTGCGCGGCGCGGGCCAGCGCGATGCCGTGGCGCAGCGCCCACAGCTTGCCCGTCCAGCCCGGGGCGGGGTCGCCGGGGGAGGTGACGGTGAGGGGGACGCCCGGGTTCTCGCGGGCGAGGCGCAGGGCGAGCTCGGCGGTGCCGTCGGTGCTGCCGTCGTCCACCAGGACGACCTCGACCCGGCCGGGATAGTCCTGGGTGAGGAGGGAGGGGAGGCTGTACGGGAGTACCGCGGCCTCGTCCCGCGCCGGGACCACGACGGCGACGGACGGCCAGCGGTCGGGGGCGGTGCGCGGGGGGAGCCGGACGTCGGTGCGCCAGAACATGCCCTGGGCGAGGGTGAGCCAGAGCCAGGCGGCGAGGGAGGCGTAGGCCGCGCAGGCGGCGATGAGGGGGCCCATTCCGGCAGTGTGCCGGGCGGAAGGGGGCATGTCCCGCCGATCCGCCGCGCGCGTCGGGCGCGCCGGTCCGGCGCGTACGGGCCGGCCGCCGGAGCCCGCCGCCCGGGCCCGCGGCGGTGCGGGCCCGGAAGGGGGGTCGGCTAAGGTGGGGCGGGTGAAGATCGCGCTCATGGACTCCGGAATCGGCCTCCTCGCGGCAGCCTCCGCGCTGCGCGGGCTCCGGCCGGACGCCGAGCTGGTGCTGTCCTGCGACCCCGACGGGATGCCCTGGGGTCCCCGGACCCCCGACGACCTCACCCAGCGGGCCCTGCTCGTCGCCCGCGCCGCCGCCGCGCACCGCCCCGACGCGCTGATCGTGGCCTGCAACACCGCCTCCGTGCACGCCCTGCCCGCCCTGCGCGCGGAACTGGAACCGGCCGTCCCCGTCATCGGAACCGTGCCGGCGATCAAGCCCGCCGCGGCCGCCGGCGGGCGCGTGGCGATCTGGGCCACCCCCGCGACCACGGGCAGCCCCTACCAGCGCGGCCTCATCCGCGACTTCGCCGCCGGGGTCCGCGTCACCGAGGTGCCGTGCCCCGGGCTCGCCGACGCCGTCGAGGCCGCGGACGCCGCCGCCGTGGAGGCCGCCGTCGCCGCCGCCGCGGCGCTCACCCCGCTCGACGTCACCGACGTGGTACTCGGCTGCACGCACTACGAACTCGTCGAGGCGCCCATCCGCGCCGCCCTCGCCGCGCGCGCCGGAAGCGGCCCGGGCACCCCGGCGCCGGTCTTCCACGGTTCCGCCGAGGCCGTCGCCGTCCAGGCGCTGCGCCGCTGCGGCGCCCGCCCCGAACCGGCCCTGCCCCGTACCGGCACCCTCACCGTGCTGCACAGCGGACGGCCCGCGGAACTCCCCGCTGCGGCCCTCGGGTACGCCGCCGGACGGCTGCTCACCGGGCACGACGCAGTCGTCGCGTAGGGCCTTCCACCACCCCCCGTCCACCCCCGCTCGCCGGGACCCGGCGCCGTGCGCCCCGGTCGTCGGCGCGGCCGGCGCCGCCGGTGGCGGGCGTGGGGAACGTGAGTAGGCTGACGGCCATGACGGTTCACCCCCCGGGCCCGCTCTGGAGCGGCCGGGCCTCCAACCGGGCGCAGTGGCTCCTGGCGGCGGCCGGCGCGGCCTGTCTGGCCCTGGGTGTCCAGCTCGCCGTGGACGGCTCCTGGACCTCGGGGATCGCGCCCCTGCTGATGTCCGTGGTCGGCTGCCTCGCCGCCGGCCTGCTGATCCTCTACGGGACCCTCGCCTTCGTGCACGTGGCCGTCACCGTGGACGCCGAGGCCGTGCAGGTGCGCTGCGGGTACGTCGGGCTGCCGCGCCGCACGATCAGGCTCAGCGAAGTGGCCTCCGCCGCGTTCCTCCCCCGCGTCACCCCGCAGCAGTGGGGCGGCTGGGGGTACCGCTGGCGCCCGGAGAAGGGCACGGCGATGATCGTCCGGCGCGGTGAGGGACTGGAACTGCGCCTGGACGACGGCCAGCGGTTCACCGTCACCGTCGACGACGCCGAGAACGCGGTCCTGGTCATCCGGACGCACCTGCGGGCCCTCGCCCGGCCGGACCACCCGTGAGGCGGCGAGGGGCTCACCCGTCCCCGACCGGCGGGGACGTACACTCCGCCAGATGAGCAGCAGTGTCACCCGCGCGGCCGGGAACGAGCCGGTGAACCCCTCCGCGGCGGACTCCGCGAGCCCCGGCCGGGCGGTCCCGCCCGCAGGTTCGGGAGCAGATGTCGGAGCAGGTCCCGGAGCCGGTTCCGCCCCCTCCGCCGCGGCCGCCCCCTCCGCCGCGTCCCGTCCCGAGCGCAAGGCGCGCCCGCTGCTGCGTGCGCTGCTCGCGGCGCTCTCCGGCGTACTGCTCTACCTCAGCTTCCCGCCCCGCCCCCTGTGGTGGCTCGCGCCCCTCGCGCTCGCCCTGCTCGCCGGCTGCCTCCACGGCCGCCGCGCCCGCGCGGGCTTCGGCCTCGGATTCCTCGCCGGGCTCGGCTACCTGCTGCCGCTCCTCATGTGGACCGGTGAGGAGGTCGGCCCGGTGCCGTGGGTGGCGCTGGCCGCCGTCGAGGCCCTCTTCATCGGCCTCACCGGCCTCGGCATCGCGCTCGTCAGCAGGCTCCCCGCCTGGCCGCTGTTCGCCGCCGCCGTGTGGGTCGCGGGGGAGGGGCTGCGCGCCCGGGCGCCCTTCGGCGGCTTCCCCTGGGGCAAGCTCGCCTTCGGCCAGGCCGACGGGGTGTTCACCCCCCTCGCGGCGCTCGGCGGCACCCCGCTGCTCTCTTTCGGCGTGGCGCTCTGCGGGTTCGGACTGTACGGGGCCCTGCGCACCTCCCGCGCCCACCCGCGCCGGACCGCCGCCGCCCTGGCCGCGCTCACCGTCGCCGCCCCGATCGGCGCGGCCCTCGCCGCCCGCCCGCTGGTCTCCGACGCGGCCGAGGACGGCACCGTCGTCGCCGCCGTCATCCAGGGCAACGTGCCCCGCCTCGGCCTCGACTTCAACTCCCAGCGCCGCCAGGTCCTCGACAACCACGCCAAGCGCACGGTCCAGCTCGCCCGGGACGTCGAGGCCGGCCGCGTCCCGAAGCCCGACTTCGTCGTCTGGCCGGAGAACTCCTCCGACCTCGACCCGTACGCCGAGCCCGACGCCCGCGCCGTCATCGACCAGGCGGTCAAGGCCATCGGAGTGCCCGTGGCGATCGGCGCCGTGGTGGCGCCGGAGACCGGCACGCTGCGTAACACGATGATCCTCTGGGACCCCGTCGCCGGGCCCACCACCACCTACGACAAGCGCAAGATCCAGCCGTTCGGCGAGCGCATCCCGATGCGCTCCTTCGTCCGCCTCTTCAGCTCCGACGTGGACCGGGTGCGCCGCGACTTCGGCCCCGGCAAGGACCCGGGCGTGTTCGACATGGCCGGCAGCGGGGTCGGCATGGTCACCTGCTTCGAGGCCGCCTTCGACGACGCCGTCCGCTCCACCGTCCGGGACGGCGCCCAGGTCATCGCCGTGCCCAGCAACAACGCCACCTTCGGGCGGAGCCAGATGACCTACCAGCAGCTGGCCATGGACCGGGTCCGGGCCGTCGAGCACAGCCGCACCGTCCTCGTCCCCGTCACCAGCGGGGTCAGCGCGGTCATCCGCCCCGACGGAAAGATCGTCCAGCAGACGAGGATGTTCACCGCCGACGCGCTGGTCGCCGAGATCCCGCTGCGCTCCAGCCGTACCCCCGCGACGGCCCTCGGCCCGCTGCCGGAGTACGCGCTCCTCGCGTCGGCGGCCGCCGGGCTCGGCTGGATCCTCACGCGCCGGATCCGCGCCCGCCGCACCACGCCCCCGTCGGAAGGGGCCGCTCCGGCCTCGTAGGCTCGGGGGATGACCACGCCCGAGTTCATCCGTGAGATCCGTGCCGGCGCCGGGCACCGACTGCTCCTCCTGCCCGGCGTCACGGCCGTCGTCCTCGACGACCGGGGCCGGGTGCTGCTCGGCCGGCGCTCCGACACCGGGCGGTGGAGCGTGGTCGGCGGCATCGCCGAGCCGGGCGAGCAGCCCGCCGACACCGCCGTGCGCGAGGTCTACGAGGAGACGGCGGTGCACTGCGTTCCCGAGCGGGTGGTCCTCGTCGAGATGCTCGCGCCGATCACCTACCCCAACGGCGACGTCTGCCAGTTCCAGGACCTCACCTTCCGCTGCCGGGCCACCGGCGGCGAGGCGCGGGCCAACGACCACGAATCGCTCGAAGTGGCCTGGTTCGACGTGGACGCGCTGCCGCCGCTGGAGGCGTTCTCGCTGAACCGGATCCGCGGCGCCCTGCGCGACGAGCCCACCTGGTTCGCGGCCGCCGCCGAGACCGTGCGGTAGCCGTACGCCTCAGCCGGTGCCGGCCGCCCGGCGGTACAGCTGGACCGCCCCGTCGCCCAGCACCGCGCTGTACGAGACCTCCGGCACCGTCCCGCCGCCCTCATGGCCGCCGAGGACTCCCGTCAGGGCGCCGTCCACCAGCCACGGGCTCCCGCTCGTCCCGCCGCTGAGGTCCGGACATCCGATCCGGCGCTGCGTGGCGGAGACCAGGTCGGTGCCGTTCGCGCAGCGCAGGGGGGCGTCCCGGTCCCGCGGGTACCCGACCACCGTCACCGCGGCGCGGTCCACCTGGCCGCCCTTCACCGGGAAGCCGCCCACCGCGTCCTCCACCGCGTCCTCCACCGCGGCGTGCTCCCCGCCGCCCACCGGCGCCACCGTGGCGAAGGCGATGTCGGCGTCCGGGTCCTCGCCGTCCGTCCAGGCCGGGGAGACGTACACGCCGGTGAGCCGCCAGGCGCCGTACGGAGCCGCGCCCTCGCGGTAGCCCGGTGCGAACAGCGTGGTACCGGGGCTGTCGAGGCAGTGCGCGGCGGTGGCGATCACATCGCGGCCGGCGCTGCGCACCACCGCGGCGGTGCAGAAGTGCCCGCCCGCCAGTCCGCCCGCGAAGAGGGGCCCCACCCGGTCCGCCACCGCGCCGGGCAGGGCCCACGCGGTCACGCCCAGCGGCGTCCGGGCCGTGGCGTCGGGCGCGTCCACGCTCAGCAGCGCGGCCATCGCGGCGAGCGCGAGAGCGATCCGTACGGGGCGCCCGGTACGGGCGCGGGCCCGACCGGCCGCGCGGGGCAGGGGGAGCGTGCGGGGGATCATGTTCCGAAACCTGCCCGCCGAACCTTTGTCCGGAGCCCGGTATTCCGTATGAATCCGCTGTGAATCCCGTGGGCCCCGTGTGAAAACCGGGCGTTCGCGCGCTACCCCCGCCGCTACCGCGCCTCGCGCCGTTCGTACACCGTCACCCGGCGGCCCCGGACCTGCCGGTCCTCGACCACCGTGAACCGTTCGCGCAGCACCTGCGTCTTCACCTTGTCCCGCTCCGCCGACGGCGGCTTCGCGACCCCCGCCGCGTCCGTCACCAGCAGCACCCGCCGCCGGCCGAGCAGCGCCTCGCGGATCCGCGCCGGCTCGCTCTCCTCGCCCTTGAGGGTCCCCGACTCGACCGGCGTCCGGGCCAGCGCGAGGTCCGTCAGCCCCGTGAACGCGCCGGGGGAGACCAGCGCCGTGTCCCGCCGCGCTGCCGGGACGAACACCACCGCGTCCCCCGCCCGCTTGAGCCCCGCCACCTGGCCGGCCGCGGCCAGGACGTCGTCGACGCGGCTGGACGGCGCCCGCTTGCTCACCTCCACCGGCAGCAGCGCCAGCGCCGCCACCCCGACCACGGCCGGCACGAGCACGCGCGAGGCCCTCGGGAAGCGGGGCGCGAGGGCCCGTGCGGCCGCGCCCAGCGCGCCGCCGATCAGCAGGGCCAGGCCCACCATGGAGAACAGCACGTACCGGTCGAGGAACAGCGGCTGGACCAGGGACAGCCCGATCAGCCCGAGCTGCGGCACGGCGAGCAGCGGAAGGCCCACCGCTGCCACCGAGAGGCGTCCGCGCGCCGGGCGGTCCGCCCACGCGCACAGGCCGCCGACGGCGAGAAGGATCGCGGGCCCGATCAGCATGTGCCAGGTCAGCGCAGGTATCCACGACACCTGGCCGGACTGGCCCCGGCTGAACAGGATCAGCGGCAGCGCCCCCGCCACCGCGCCCGCGCCGTACGCCGCCCAGCGCAGCCACACGCCGCGACCGGCCCGGACCCACCACAGGGTGGCCGCGTGGGCGGGCAGGACCAGCAGGGACAGCCAGTTCAGCAGGGCGCACACCAGCACGGCCAACCCGTACGCGACCCAGCGCGGCCACGACCGCCGGACCCCGGCCGCCTCCCCCGCGAGGGACACCAGCAGCAGCGTCGACAGCGCGGCCCCGGCGGCGACGAGCGCGTACGGGCGCCCCTCCTGGAGGTAGAACTGCACGGCCGGCAGCAGCGCGAGCGCCAGACCGGCGCCCAGGCCCGCCCGGAAGCCGGCGAGCCGCCGCCCCAGTTGCGCCACGCACCCCGCGGCGACGGCGACCGCCAGCACGGACGGCAGGCGCAGGGTCGAGGTGCCGGGGCCGAAGACCTCGAAGAGGCCGTGCATCAGCAGGTAGTACAGCCCGTGCACGGCGTCGACGTTGCCCAGCATGCGCCAGATCTCGGCCGTCGGGCGGAGAGCCACCTGCCAGGTCGCCGCCTCGTCCCGCCACACGCTGGCGTGCCGGGAGAGTCCCCACAGGCCGAACGCCAGGGTCCACAGGAAGGGGACGGTCCAGAGGAGGAGTCCGCGTCGGGTCGCGGAGGTGTGGCGGTGCATGGGGGTGCTGGGGTCCTCGGTCGGGCGTCCGGGCGGAAGGCATCAGTCTATGGACGCCGCGGACGGTTCCCGACCGCCTCTTTGTGCACCGCGGAGGGCGAGCGTCCGGCCCGCCCGCGCCTAGCCTCGCCGCAGGAGCACGAACGAGGGGCGGTACCCGGTGAACTGGCTCATCCACGACTACCGCGAGAGCGATCTCGCGGCCGTCGTCCATCTGATCGACACCACGGCGGAACTCGGCCAGGAGTCCGTCTTCTCGCTCGCCGAATGCATCAGCGCCCTCACCGGCCGGCAGCCCTGCGTGGTCGCCGTCCACCAGGGCGTCCCGATCGGCGCGGCCCTCGCCTGCGTGACCGGTGAGCGGGCCTGGGTGATGCGCATCGCCATCGCCGCGGGCTGGCGCGGCCGGGGGCTGGCCAGCGCCCTGCTCGTCGAGCTGGAGCGGCGCCTCGTCGCCGCCCGCGTCGGCCGGATCGCGTACGTGCTGCCCGAGGAGGACCTGCTCGGCGAGGGCCTGCTGAACGCCGGATACACGCGGCAGCCGGCGGTCGCCTACTTCGAGAAGACCGAGCCCCTGCACGGACCGGCCGCCGGCCTCCTGGACGACCTGGGCGGGCGGTTCCTGCAGGGGGACCTGTGGACCGGGGTCGCGGGGATGGAGAAGGAGAAGGACCTCATCGAACGCCGGGTGGTGCTGCCGCTCGCCGAACCCGAACGGGCCGCTTCGCACGGCGTGCGGCCCCCGCGCGCCATCACCCTCTTCGGCCCGCCCGGCACCGGCAAGACCACGTTCGCCCGCGCCATCGCCTCCCGGCTGGGCTGGCCCTTCGTGGAACTGCTGCCCTCCCGCCTCGCCGGCGACGGCAACCTGGCCGCCGCGCTGCGCGACGCCTTCGCCCGGATCGCCGAGCTGGAGCGCGTCCTCGTCTTCATCGACGAGGTCGAGGAGATCGCCCCCGTGCGCACCGAGCCCGCGCGGCCCGGCGGCATCCACGGCGTCACCAACGAACTGCTCAAGCTGATACCCGGCTTCCGGGAGGGCGACGAGCGGCTGCTGGTCTGCGCCACCAACTCCATCCGCTCCCTGGACCCGGCGTTCCTGCGGCCGGGGCGCTTCGACTACCTGATCCCGATCGGCACCCCGGACGCCGGGGCGCGCGCGGCGATCTGGTCCCGCTACACGGCGGGGCGGCCGGACGTCGATGTCGAGGCGCTGGTGGCGGCCACGGAGCTGTTCACGCCGGCCGACATCGAGCACGCGGCGCGGATCGCGGCGCAGGTGTCCTTCGAGCGGGACCTGGAGGCGGTGGGCGCGCGCGGGGCGGGTGCCCCGCAGCCGGGCGCGACCACGGTCGACTACCTGGCGGCGGTCCGGGAGTGCCGGCCGACGGTGACCCCGGCGATGACCGGGGAGTTCGAGGCGGACATCACGGCCCACGGCCGGTTCTGAGCCCCGTCCCCCGGTTGCGGCGGGGGACGGTGGAAGGGCGGAACGGCCGACGGTGCCGAAGGGATGAGGCGGGGACGTGCCGGGGACGGCGGGGACGGTGGCGCTCAGGGCGCGCAGCGGTACGTGAACTCCACCGCCGCCGTGCGCTGACCCGGCGAGACCAGCTGCAGCTCGGCCCGCGCCGGATAGGTACCCGCGCCCCGGAAGGTCCACAGCAGGTGCAGGCGCGCCTCGTGCCGCCCGCGCGCCACCCGCTCGGTCAGCTGCTCGGAGTACGTCCCGTCGCTGCGCGCCCAGCGGTACGTCAGCGTTCCGGGCCGCCCGTTGGTGCGTACGACGGCCACCACATCGGCCGCCGAGTCGCAGGACGGGCCGGCGGGATCGGTGACCACGGCGACGTCCCGTACCTCGATGGCGGGCCCGTACCGCTGCCAGCCGAGGTAGCACAGCACCGCGAGCAGTACCGCCGCCGCGAGGGCGTACCGCCGCAGGCCGCCGCCCCGGCGCGGCCGGGCGGTGACGGTCAGGGGGAACGGCGCGGGCAGGGCCGCGGTCACGCCGGGGCCGAACCGCAGCACCGACCCCTCGACCCGGTCGGGCGCGACCCCGGACTGCTCCGGGGGCCCGCTGAACCAGTGGCTGCCGAGGACCGTGGCGCTGTAGTCGTCGTCCTGCGGTGGGCGGGGATCGCTCATCGGATCTCCTGGCAGCGCAGCAGGTACTGCGAGTCGGACGCGGAGGTGTTCCCGGCGGCGGGCTGGGTGGTGACCCGGACCCCGCCGTAGCAGCCATTGCCCCGGGTGAAGGTGTGGGCCCGTACCACGGGCGCCGGCGATCCGGCCTGGACCACGAAGGTCTCCGTCCCGTCGGGCACGGAGTAGTCGCCCGCGCGGCCGCCGAGGAACCACTCCAGCACGACCGTCACCGGACCCGTGCCCTGAGCGGCCACGGAGACGGTCGCCTCGCCCCGGTAGACGCCGGTCCGCAGCGAGACGCCGACCTTGGTGACCCTGACGGCCGGTGTGGGCGTGGGAGTGGGGGTGGCCGTCGGCGTGCGGGTCGGCGTGCGCGTCGGGCTCCACGTCGGTGCGGGGCTCGCGGTGGCGCCCGGCGTCGGCGACGCCGTCGCCGACGGGCTGGGGCTCGTCGGGGTCGAGGGGCTGGGACCCGGCGACGGGGAGACGGAAGCGGAGGGTGCCGCAGCCCCGGACGGCGAGCCGGTGCCGGGCGCGGTCGGCGCTGTGGTCGCGAACGCGCTGAGGGCCGAGGCCCCGCGCGGCGCCGCGCCCAACGCGTCCGTCGTGAGCACCACTACCGTCCCCAGGACCAGCGCGAGTCCCGCCGCCAGCCAGCCGCGGCGGCCGGGGGCCCAGCCGGAGCCACTGCCGAGGGTGGTCGTCGCCGCCGCTGTGGTGCCCGCCGCCGACGCCCCCGCCGAGGGGAACAGCAGCGGCAGCAGCGCGGCCAGCGCGGCCAGCTTGCGCTGCCCGGTCTCCTCCCAGTGGGGCCCGTAGGCGGCGAGGGCCACGCCCTCCAGTTCCGCGACGAAGGCCTCGGCGTTCTCCGGCCGCTGCTCGGGCGCCTTGGCCAGACCCCGCCGGATCAGCGGGCGTACGGGTTCGGGGGCCTCGGTCTCCGGGACCGGGGCCTCGATGTGCTGGACGGCGAGCTCGGCGAAGTTCTCCCCGTCGTAGGGCTTGCGCCCGGTGAGGCACTCGAAGAAGGTCGCCGTCGCGGCGTACACGTCGGCGGCGGGCGAGGCCGGCCGGCCCTGCCACTGCTCGGGGGCCATGTAGGCGGGCGTCCCCGCGACGCCGGGCGTGGTGCCGCGGCCCGCCGCGATCCCGAAGTCCACCAGTTTCGACGAGCCGTCCGCCGCGACCAGCACGTTCTCCGGCTTGTAGTCGCGGTGGACCACGCCGGCCCGGTGGGCCGCGGCCAGGCCGAGCAGGGACCCCTTGAGGACCACCAGCGCGGCCTCGGCGTCCGCCCGCCCGGACTGCCTCAGCAGGGCGCGCAGGGAGACGCCGTCCACGAGTTCCATCACGATGGCCGCGCCGCCGGGCGCCTCCACGTACTCGTACAGGCCCACCACGTACGGGGACCGCAGGCCGCCGAGCAGTCGTGCCTCGGCCCGGAACTCGCCCACGAAGGCGGGGTCCTGGCGCAGCCGGTCGCTGAGGTACTTGACGGCGACCGCCGTGCCCGTGCCGTCGTGGACGGCGAGCACCACCCGGCCGCTGCCGCCCGAACCGAGTTCCCGGATCTGTGTGTACCCGGGGACCGTCCACGCCTGGTCCATCGCCCCGCCCCCTGCCTGCCGTGACGCCACCGCGTCCCTGCGCCGGACCGGCGCTCGGCCGGCCGGTCGGTGACCGGCCGGCTCCGGCGCGGTCTCCCCCTGGGACACGGTTTCCGCCACGGCCGGTTCCCAACCGCGCGGGGTGTCTCAGGCCGCGACCGCCATCGCGCCGATCATGGCGTGCAGCCGGTCGGCCGCCGCCCGTCCGAAGCCGGGATCGTTGATGTGGGTGTCGTAGTCGTAGAGCCGGGCGGCACTGCCCCGCAACCCTTCGCGCAGCGCCGAGAACAACGCCCCGTCCGCCGCGGGGTCATGGTAGGGCCCGCCCGGCGTGCCGAGCGTGGACAGTCCGCGGAGCGGGACGCAGACGGCGGTGGGGCCGGTCGCCGCGCGCAGTTTCGCGGCGACGCGCCGGCCGAGCTCGGCGCACTCGTCGGGCGTCGTGCGCACGACGGTGATGGACGGGTTGTGGGCGTGGACGCGCCGGTGGGGAGGTTGCTCCGGCAGGGTCTCCAGGGGCCCGAACTTCACCATGTCCAGCGCTCCCAGGCTCACCACCTGCGGAATCCCCGCGCGTCCGGCCGCGCTGAGCCGGTCGGGGCCGGCCGTGAGGATGCCGCCGCACAGATCGTCGGCGAGCTCGCTGAGCGTGAGGTCCAGGACCCCGGCGAACATCCCCCGGGCGGCCAGCGTCTCCAGGGTGCGGCCCCCCATGCCGCTCACGTGGAAGACGAGCACCTCGTAGCCCAGCTCGGTCAGCCGTTCGCGGGCCGCGTCCACGCCGGCCGTGGTCACCCCCGCCATGCTCGTGGCGACCAGCGGCCGGGAGCCGGCTCCCGCCGCGGGGGTGCGGCGCGCCTCCAGGGCGGAGCGGGCGAAGACCTTGGCCATCGCGGCGATCGCCTGCACCGCGTTGGCGAGGATCGGGCCGGACACGCGGTTGATGCCCGCGATGTCCACCACGCTGTGCATCATCGCGATGTCCGAGGAGCCCACGTAGGGGGCGACGTCCCCGGACGCCATGGACGAGACCATGAGTTTCGGTACGCCCAGCGGCAGGGCCCGCATCGGCCGGGTGGCGATGGAGGTGCCACCGCTGCCGCCGACCGCCATCACCCCGTGCAGCCGGCCCTCGGCGTGCAGGCGCAGGAGGGTCGCCTCCGCGCCGCGGGCCATCGTGGTCACGGCCGCGCCCCGGTCGGCGGCCGTGCGCAGTTCCGACAGTTCGGCGCCCGCGGCCCGGGCCACCGCCTCACGCGGTACGTCGGCGGGCACCCGGGGTTCACCCATGACGCCCGTGTCCACCAGTACCACTTCGACGCCGGCGCGCAGCAGCCTCTCGCGCAGCCAGCCGTACTCCACACCCTTGGTGTCCAGGGTTCCCACCAGCACGACGTTCGCCATGTGTGCAATGTGCACGCAGGCCGGGGGGTTGGCAAGTCGCGTCGCCTCAGCTCTCCAGAAGCGTCAACAAGCGTTCCATAAAGGGCATCTGAGAAATCATCAGTTTTTCGGCGGCCTCCTCGGGGGTGAACCATGCCACCCGGTCGAGCTCGGGGAACTCCTGGACGTTCCCGGAGCGCGGCGGCCACTCCATCGAGAAGGTCCCGGGCACCATCAGGGCCGGGTCGAGGTCCGCCTCCACCGCCCAGACGGTCACGAGTTTCCCGCTGGACAGCCTCACATCGCCGAGCGGGAGGTACGGGCCCTCCGGCGGCGGCAAACCGAGCTCCTCGGTGAACTCCCGGCGGGCGGCGTCGCGGGGCGTCTCGTCGGGCTCGTACTCGCCCTTCGGGATCCCCCAGCCGCCCGCGTCGCGGGACGACCAGAGCGGGCCGCCCAGGTGCCCGAGCAGGACCTCGATCCCCGGGCCGGTCCTGCGGAAGAGCAGCAGGCCGGCACTGCGTTTGCGCGTCATGGTCCATGCATGCCCCGCGCGGCCGCCGCTCATCGCCCGCTCGCCCGCTCGGACACCGGTCGGTCGGCCGGTGGGCGTTCGGGGCGGCCCGCTCAGTGCGCGTGGGGGCCGTGCCGGTGCACCGGCCCGTGGGCGTCCGCGCAGTGCCCGTCCGCAGGGTCCTCGCCCACCCGGCCCACGGTGAGGAGGGAGTCCTGCGCGTGGTCCACCTGGAGGGTGGTGTGTGTGATCCCGTACTCCTTGGCGAGCAGCCGCTCCAGGTCGCGGCGCACGGCGTGGCAGTCGCCGGCCGGTTCCACGAGCACGTGCGCGGAGAGCGCCGCCTGCCCGGACGTGATGGTCCAGATGTGCAGGTCGTGGACCTCGGTCACCGGGGGGTGGCCGACGAGCCGGTCACCCACCGCGTCCGGATCCACATGGGCGGGAGCGGCCTCCAGGAGGATCCGGCCCGACTCGCGGACCAGTCCGTAGCCGGCCTTGACCATCAGCGCCACCACGACGAGGGTGGCGATCGAGTCCGCCTGCCGGAAGCCGGTGGTGAGCACGATCAGACCGGCGACGGCCGTCCCGATGAAGGCGAAGAGGTCGTTGAGGATGTGCTGGTAGGCGCCCTCGACGGCGAGCGAGGACCGGTTCGCCCGGGAGATGCACCAGGCCGCGGCCACGTTGACGAGGATGCCCGCGAGCGCCGTCACCAGGACCAGGCCGCCCTCCACCGGCGGCGGGTCCATGAGCCGCCGCACCGCCTCGTAGGCGAGCCAGACCGCCAGCAGGAGCAGGGTCAGCCCGTTGGCCTGGGCGGAGAGTATCTCCGCCCGCTTGAGGCCGTACGTGAAGCCGCCGCGCGCGGGGCGCGCCGCCAGCCGCATCGCGATCAGCGCCAGGACGATCGACACGGCGTCCGTCAGCATGTGTGCGGCGTCCGAGATCAGCGCCAGGGAGTGGGCCACGACGCCGATGAAGACCTCGACGGCCATGAACGCGCCGATCAGGCCCAGGGCGATCGCCAGCCACCGGCGGTCCGCGTCGGCGCTGACACCGTGGCTGTGGCCCGCGGCGCCGTGGCCGTGGTCGTGGCCGTGGTCGTCGGCTCGACTCCCCGGGCCGTGCCCCTCGTCCTGACCGTAACCGTGATCGCGGCCGTGGTCGTGCCCGCTCATCGTGTCCCCCGTCTGTTCGATTTCCCGGCGTCCTTCGCGTGAAGTGAAGCGCACCCCGGCGAGATCGGCAAAGGCTGCAACGGGGACCGTTGTCATTACCCATAACACGCCTCTGACCTGCGACGATGCCCGGCTGCTGCCAGTGCTCCGGGATCGTGGGAAAATTTGGTCATGGTCCAGCGCTCCGGTGTGCCGCCCGCGCCCCAGCTCGTTCTGGAGACCGACTGGGGCGCCACTGACATGGATCCCCACCGCGTCTACCACGTCGGGCGGGACCCCCTCTGCGACATCTGCCTCGAAGACGCCCGCGTCTCCTGGCACCACGCGATCCTCCGCCCCGACGGAGACCACTGGACGCTGGAGGACGACAACAGCACCAACGGCACCTGGGCCGACGGCCACCGCGTCCGCGCGTCGAGCGTCGGCCCCGGCAGCGAACTGCGCTTCGGCAGCGCCGTCGACGGCCCCCGGGCCGTCCTGGTCGGCCTCACGCCCCCCGCACCGCCCGCCGCCCGGCCCCCGCAGGTCTCCCACCCCGACCTGACGAGCACCTTCCGCCGTCCCACCAGCGTCCGCCCGCTGCCCGCACGGGCCGTCGTGACGATCGGCCGCGCCCCCGACAACGAGCTCGTCATCGACAACCTCGTCGTCTCGCGCCGCCACGCCGAACTGCGCGCCCTCGCCGACGGCACGTACGAGATCGTCGACCTCGGCAGCCACAACGGCACCTATCTCAACGGTGCGCGGATCCACGGCGCCGCACGCCTCGCCGAGGGCGACATCGTCGGCATCGGCCGGTCGGCCTTCTGCCTCGTCGGCGACCAGCTGCAGCAGTACGTGGACACGGGCGAGGTCTCCCTCGATGTCCAAGACCTCGGCGTGAGCGTCGACAACGGCCGCAAGACCCTCCTGGACCACGTCTCCTTCCCGGTGGGCGCCAAGAGCCTGCTCGCCGTCGTCGGCCCCAGCGGAGCCGGCAAGTCCACACTCCTCGGCGCCCTCACCGGACTGCGCCCCGCCGACCACGGCTCCGTCCTCTACGACGGGCGCGACCTCTACCGCGACTACGCCGAACTGCGCAGCCGCATCGGGCTCGTCCCCCAGGACGACATCCTGCACCTCCAGCTCACCGTCCGGCGCGCGCTCACCTACGCCGCCGAACTGCGCTTCCCGCAGGACACCGCCAAGGCCGAACGCCGGGCCCGGGTGGACGAGGTCATCGGCGAACTGGGCCTCCAGCAGCGCGCGGACCAGCCCATCCACAGCCTCTCCGGCGGCCAGCGCAAACGCGTGTCCGTCGCCCTGGAGCTGCTCACCAAGCCCTCCCTGCTCTTCCTGGACGAGCCCACGTCGGGCCTGGACCCCGGCATGGACCGGTCGGTGATGAACATGCTGCGCGGCCTCGCGGACGACGGCCGCACCGTCATCGTCGTCACCCACAGCGTGCTCAACCTCAGCGTCTGCGACCGCCTCCTGGTCCTCGCGCCCGGCGGGCGCGTCGCGTACTACGGCCCTCCCGACGAGGCCCTCGGATACTTCGGGTACGACCAGTGGCCCGAGGCCTTCGAAGCCTTCGAGAACGAGCGCGACCGGGACTGGGCGGGCGAGCACCGGGCCTCGCCGATGCACCGCCGCTACGTCGACGTCGACTCCGGGCGCCTGCCGCGCACGGCGGAGGCCGAACGGGCCGCCGGCGTCCAGCCGCCGCCCAAGGCACAGAGCTGGGGTTCCCAACTGTCCACCCTCATCCGCCGCTACGCCGCCGTGCTCAGCGCGGACCGCACCTTCCTGATCATCATGGTCGCCCTGCCGTTCGTCATGGGCGCCATGGCACGCGCGCTCGCCGGCAGCTCCCTCACGGCCGAGACGGCGCTGAACGCCCTGTTCATCCTCTGCGTCGGCGGAGTCCTGACCGGAGCCGCCAACGCGGTGCGCGAACTCGTCAAGGAACGCGTCATCTACCAGCGCGAGCGCGCCGTCGGCCTGTCCAGATCGGCGTACCTGATGTCCAAGGTGGTGGTCCTCGGCACGGTCACGATCGGCCAGGCCGTGGTCCTCACCCTGGTGGGCCTCGCCGGAGTGCGGATCAACGCCCCCAACGGCAAGGGCGTCTTCCTGCCGCCCCTGATAGAGATCACGGTCGCCGTCGCCCTGCTGTCCGTCACCGCGATGCTGCTCGGGCTGCTGATCTCCGCCCTGGTGAGCAAGGAGGAGGTCACCATGCCCCTCCTCGTCCTGCTCACCATCGTCCAGGTCGTCTTCTGCGGTTCCCTGCTGAAACTGACCGGAGTCCCCGTCATCGAGCAGTTCGCCTGGTTCGTACCGGCCCGGTGGGCGATGGGGGCGATGGGCAACACCATCGACCTGGGCGCCATCGTGCCCGGAAAGATCACCCAGGACCCTCTCTTCGATCACGAGGCCGATCTGTGGCTCATCGAGATGGGCATGCTCGTCGCCCTGTGCGTGCTGTTCGGCGTACTGGTGCTCCGCGTGCTGCGCCGCCACGAGCCCGCGGTCATGCGGAAGTAGGGCGGATGAGCAGCCCGATGGCGGACTCAGGGGGTGAGGTGCCGGACTTCCGGCCCACCCACGTCGTACCGGGGGAGGGACTCGCCGCCTGGGAGACGGCGGACGTGTCCCGGCCGACCACCCCGCTGGACGCCTTCCTGCCCGTGCAACTGCTGGCGCGCCGCGGGGAGTGGGGCGAGATCCTGTGCGCCAACGGCTGGTCAGCCTGGGTGGACGGCCGGCTGCTCGTCCCCGTGCCGCTCCCACCGCCGACGACCGGAGGGCCCGCCCCGGCGCGTACTGAGGACCCGAGGCCCCTGCTCGCCCGGAGCGCCGACGCGGTCGGGCGCTACCGCAGGGCCGTGGAGGAGCACGCCGCGGGGAGGCTGGACGCCGAGGGGTTCAGGAACTCCGTGCGGGGGCTGCGGGCCGGGATCGTGCTCGACGGGGAGTCGGCCTGGCTCTACGACCGCACCGCGGACCGGTGGCTGTACGCGGAGGGCCCGCGGGCCGCGACCTTCGCGGTGGCCGGCGGTCCGGGGGAGCGCCCGGCGACGACGGCGCCCGTACCGGAACCGAGCGAGGCCGACACGGTCGGGGTCCAGCTCGACGTCCTGCCGGAGCCGGGGGAGGCGCACGAGCCGACGCGCATCGTCCAGATCCCGGAGGCGCCCAGGGCCACGGAAGGCGGGGAGCGCTGATGGAGCCCGAGCCGGACCCGCAGCCGCAGCCCGAGCCGGACCCGCAGCCGGAGCCCGAGCCGGAGCCGCGCTCGGGCGCCCCCGGTCCGGAAGCTGCGCAGGGGCAGGGGCAGGGGCAGGAGCCGGAGCAGGAGCAGGGGCGTCCGCCGGACGCGGGCCCGGATCCGGTGCCGGGGCGTCCCGCGGACCTGCGGGGGCAGCGGGTCGCCGGATACCTGGTGGAGGCGGAGATCGGGCACGGCGGCATGGCCGTCGTCTACCGGGCCCGGGACCTGCGGCTCGACCGGATCGTCGCACTGAAGGTGCTGGCACCCGCGCTGGCCCGCGACGAGACGTTCAGGAAGCGGTTCACCTTCGAGTCGAAGGTGGCCGCCGCGATCGACCATCCGCACATCGTGCCCGTCTTCGAAGCGGGCGAGGCGGACGGGCTGCTGTACATCGCCATGCGCTACGTCGTGGGGAAGGACCTGCGGGCGCTGCTGGACCGGACAGGACCGCTGTCGGTGGTGGCGGCGGCCCGGATCACCGGCCAGGTGGCGTCCGCGCTGGACGCGGCGCACGCCCACGACCTGGTCCACCGCGACGTCACGCCGGGCAACATCCTGGTCGCCAAGGGTACGGACAGCGAGCACCCGGAGCACGTGTACCTCACCGACTTCGGACTGACGAAGAAGTCCCTGTCGCTCTCGGGGTTCACGCACGCGGGGCAGTTCGTCGGAACCCTGGACTACGTGGCCCCCGAGCAGATCTCGGGCAAGCCGGTGGACGGCCGCTGCGACGTCTACAGCCTGGGGTGCGTCGTCTACGAGAGCCTGGCCGGCGGGCCGCCGTTCCGGCGCGACGACGACATCGCACTGCTGTGGGCGCACCAGTTCGATCCTCCGCCGCCGTTGACCTCGCGCCGCCCCGGGCTCCCGGCCGGGGTGGACGCGGTACTGGCGAAGGCGCTGGCCAAGTCCCCGGAGGACCGGTGGCACAGCTGCCTGGAGTTCACCGGCGCGCTGCGGCGGGTCGGTGCCGCGGAGGCGGACGCGGGATCCGACGAGGGATCGGACGGCGCGGACACCGGCGCCGCCTCGCCGCCCCCGGCGCCCCCGGGGTGGGCGGCGCCGGTGTTCCGGCGGCGCGACTGAACCGCCGCAGGCCGCTTGAGGGGTCGGGGCCAGGGGCCGTGCGCGGCGGGGTCAGCGTCGAGGCGGGGCGGGATCGCCGGTCCGGTGGTGGAACGGGCGGGCCAGCAGGGCCCCCAGGAAGCCGGCCACCGCTCCCCACAGCAGGGCGAGGCCCACGTTCCGCCACAGCGCCGGGGCGAGTTCGACACGGACGCCGAGCCCGTCCGCCTCGCCGATGCCCAGCAGGGACAGCCCGAACTGCGCCTGGATCCGGGCCAGCAGACAGACCGTCAGCGTCGTGAGGGCCAGTGCGACCCCCAGGTGCAGCGCGTGCTGCCAGGCCCGGACGTGGGCGGGGGACCGTACGGCCGCCAGCACCCCCGTGCCGAGCAGCAGGACCGCCGCCACGGCCACCAGCCACCACGCCCGGGGGTCCTGCTCCGCCAGTGAGGGCACGTCGACGGTGGACAGCTCGGGCCCGCGCAGGACCTGGTCGAGCAGCTGGGGCACCGGCAGTCCGAAGGGGCCCTCGGCCCGCCCCTCCCATGCGCCGCCGAGTCCCAGGGTGAGCGCGATCCAGGTCAGGTTGGGGAGGCCCAGCAGGACCACGGCGAGGGTCCGCGCGGCGTTGCCCTGGGTCGCCGCCACCACGAGGGCGACGACCAGCCCGAGCACGACGTACGTCAGGAGCAGCACGGTCGTGGCGAAGGCGGCCGGTCGCACCGCCGCGTGGAAGCGGACCATGCCGCTCGGCAGCGGCGCGCGGCGCGACACGAGCAGAGAGATCAGCAACAGGCCGAGGATCCAGAGGAGTCCGTAGCCGAGGGTGGCGGGCACCGAGGCACGGAAGCCCACGGTGGGTGTGGCGTCGATGAGTTCACCGATCTCGCCGACGAGGGAGTCCCCGGTGACGACGCCGAAGGTCTGTCGGGCGAGCAGGGCGGTGCCGGTGAGGCCGAGCAGCCACAGGAGGACCAACGGGGCGGCTCGGCCCAGCAGTTCGCGGGGACGCGCCACCGCGCGGTTGTGCAGCGGGCGCAGGAAGAGGAAGCCGGCGGTGAGAGCTCCGGCGAGGCTCACGGAGAGCGGCAGCACCGACAGGCTCGCGTCGGCCCCCGCCAGGAAGCCGGCCCCGCCCGTGACCTCTACCGCGCCGCCGGCCGCCAGCACGACGACGGCGGCGACCACGCGCGGGAACGCCCCGTCCGGGAGGTCGCCGGCGCCCGCGCAGGCGAGTCCGGCCGCGGCGACGGCCGCCATGACCACGAAGCCCGCGACGACGGCGACGAGCGAGTCGCGCCATGCCCTCGCGGCGCCCCCGGACACCGATACCGCCGGCGATTCGGGAGACCTGTGTGTCTGGCTCACCCTGCAACCGTGGCACTCTCGGCTTGCGGGCACCACCTGAACGGCGCACACAATGGTCGCCAAAGGGAACTCCTCCTCCTAGGAAGAAGAGCCCGTGAGTACGCACCCCGATCACCAGCCGCCCCCGCAGCCCCCGCCCCCACCGTCCTCGTCGTCCGCGTCGACGACACCGTCGTCGGGGCGCCCCACCGGGCCGCCGTCCGGCCCGCTGTCGGGCGGCCAGCAGGCGCCGCCGCCGCCCCCGCCGCCCGCTCCTCCGGGCGGTTCCGGCCGATCGGGCGGCGCCGGCGGGCCCGCCAAGGGCCCCTGGTGGCGGTCCGTACCCCGGCTCGTCACCGCGCTCGTCGCCGTCGCCGCGGCGGTGGCCCTGGTCGTGGTGCTGATCAAGCCCGGCGGCAGCCCCGGCAGCGCCAACGCGGAGGTGTTCCTCCAGCCCGCCGCCGCGTCCGGCCCGGACCCGTTCACCGAGTCCAGCGCCACGAAGCAGCCCGCGCCACCGCCGGAGAGCCCGGCCCCTCGGAGCCCGTCCCCGGCCGGTACCTCCAGCGGCAATGTGGGCACCCGCAGCGTCAGCGGCGCGGAACCGGGCGTCTACCAGGGGACGAGGGCCACGGCCAGCTGCGACGTCGAGAAGCAGATCAAGACCCTGGCCGCCCAGCCCGACAGGAACGCCGCCTTCGCCTCGGTCCTCGGCATCCAGCCGGCGGCCGTCCCCGGATACCTGCGCTCGCTCACCGCGGTGCAGCTGCGGATGGACACCCGGGTCACGAACCACGGCTTCCGCGACGGCAAGACCACCTCGTACCAGGCCGTGCTCCAGGCGGGGACGGCTGTGCTGGTGGACGACCGGGGAGTGCCCCGGGTGCGCTGCGCCTGCGGGAACCCGCTCAGCGAACCGGTGCCGCTGCAGGCCAACCCCAAGCGCTTCGGGCAGACCTGGCCCTCGTACCAGCCGGCCAAGGTCGTCGTCATCGCGCCCGCGGTGACGGTCGTGAACACCTTCGTGTTCTACGACTACCAGGGCCGGCGCTGGTACGAACGCGACCGGGGCGACCACCACGGCCGCCGCGACAGGCCCGTACCGCCGCCGGTGATCCCGACGCCGCGGCTCACCCCGAACCCGGTGGTCACGCCGACGTCTCCGACCGGTACCCCGACGGGGACCAGGACCGGCACGCCGACAGGTACGGAGACCCGTACCCCGACGGGTACGGACACCGGCAGTCCGACGGGTACGGACACCGGCACCCCGACGAACACCGAGAGCGGTGACCCCACCGAGACCGAGACCGGTGACCCCACCGAGACCGAGACCGGAACCGGGACCCCGACCGAGAGCGAGCCCGGCACCCCGACGGAGACCGAGACCGGGACCGAGACCCCGAACACGCTGGTGTCGCCCGAGACCCCCACCTCGCCCGACCCCGGCACCGAGACCCCGACCGAGACGGCCACCCGCAACCTGGTGCCGTCGGAGACGGTGACCCCGGCCCCGCCCCCGCCCCCGCCCCCGACCCCGACCGACACGGAGCCGCTGCCGCCGACCCTCCTGACGACCCCGCCGCTCACCCGTTCGGCGGAGCCGCCGGTCGTGCCGCCGCCCCCGACCACGCCCGAGCAGGACGTGCCGGAGCCCCGGCCCACGACTCCGGAGCCCGCGGAACCGGAAGCGCCGCCGGCGGACCCGCCCGGCGACGGTGACGGCACCGGCAACGGCGACGGCGACGGAAACGGCGGGCAGTAGGACCCGGCCCTCCCGAACAGGAGCGGGTGCGGGTGCGGCGTAGTAGGTGACCCCGACCGCCTCCAGACGGGCGATCATCGTGTCGAACCGGTCCTCGGGGACGAGGAACGCGTAGTGCTGCGACTGGATGACGTGCTCGCCGTGATCCGCGGGGAGTCCGTCGTGTAG
>NZ_JBHXRU010000012.1:0-98181 GCF_042716255.1 Streptomyces sp. NPDC058662
GGGCTGCGGCCCCGGCCCCCGCCCGGAACGCAATCCGCCCCCCAGGCGTAACACCCCCTCGCCTACCTTCTCGGGGTGAGGGGCCGTCGCCCGGCCCCGCGACGGGGGGGACCGGGGGGGGCGGGCGACGGGGACGGTACCGGTCGGACCGCGGCCGGGGCCGCGGTGGGCGTCCGTCAGCTCCGCGTGCCGCTCGCCCGGCGACGCAGGAGCCAGGTACCGCCGACGGCGGACGCGGCCAGTACGGCCGCTCCCGCCGCGATCTTGGCCGGGTTCGTGGTGGTGGTCGTGCCACCGCCCACGCCGGTCCGGACGTGGCCCTGCGGGCCGCGTTCGGTGACGACCAGGTCGCCGGTGGCGAACTTGCCGTTCGCGCAGGTCGCGCCGATGGAGTAGGTGCCGGGGCGGGTGCCGTGGGCGACCTGGAACTGCCCCACGACCACCTCCTTGTGGGTGCCCGGCACCAGCTTGAACCGGCCGCCGCCGACCGTGCTGGCATCGCCGTCCGCGTGGCCGCCGCTGCCGCACGCGGTGGTGTTCACGGTGACCGTGGCGCCGGCGGCGGCGGACTTGGGCCACACCTCCAGCGCGGCGAAGTCGCCGGGGGCGAAGCTCGCCGCGCCCAGCTCCGCCGCCGCCACCGCGCCGGCGACCGGGCAGGCGAACGCGGCGGCGGTCAGCGCGGCTGCGGTCAGCGCGTGGGCGGTACGTCGGCGCATGGCGGCTCTCCTGGAGGCACGGGTACGTGGTTCCGAGGTAACCCGGGCCGGGCGCCGCCCGCCTGCTGACAGCCCGTCAGCTCCGCCGCGCACCCTCCTCCACTGGACCGTCGCCGCAGGTCAAGGACGGTACCGCCGCCATCCGGGGCGCTCGCGCCGTCCGGGTGATGGCGCGTGCCGCAGCGGGTCGTACGGTGGTGGCGCGCGGGCGACCGGGACTGCGGCCGCGGCCGCGGCCCGCCGACCGTCCGCATATCCGAGGGAGGCCTCCGTGACACCGGTCGTCCGGCCGAACGACCCCGGCGCGCCGCTGCCGTTCTTCGTCTACGGGACCCTGCGCCCCGGCGAGGTCAACCACGCACTGTTCCTGCGCGGCCGCACGGCCTCGGAGGAGCCGGCCCGGCTCCCGGACACCGCGCTCTACGACGGTCCGGGGTATCCCTTCGCGGTGGAGCGCCCCGGCTCGTTTGTGGCCGGCGCGCTGGTCACCGCCGCCCCGGGCGCCTTCCCGGAGCTGCTGGCCGCGCTGGACCTGCTGGAGGAGTACGGGGGTCCGGGCCGCCCCGGGAACGTGTACGACCGGACCGCGCGCGAGGCCCTGCGCCCCGACGGCACACGGGTGCGGGCCTGGGTCTACCTGGCGTCCCCGCTGCTCGCCCGCGAGCTGCGGCGCTCCGGAACGGAGATACCGGGCGGGGACTGGCTCGCGCGCTGACGCGGGGAGCAGGCGGGCTACAGGCCCTCGGCGCCCCGGTTGCGCAGCCGCTGCCCGTACTGCTGGAGCACCCACAGCTCCTCCTGCACCGCGGCCAGCTGCTCCGGCGGGGCCTGCGGGCCGAGCCGGGACAGCGTGCCCTGGATCTCGTGGACCCGCCGGTCGACGGCGCGCAGCCGCACCTGGACCAGCTGGACCCCCGCGTAGATCTCGTCCACCGTCTTGGCGTGGATGGCCTCGACGGCCAGCTCCGTGACGAGCGCGCGGACGGTGTCGTTCGGCGCGGCCTCGCGCACGCGGGCCACGTAGTCCTCGGTACCGAGCGAGGCGCCGCCCGCGTCCTGGATGGCCTGGCGCACGGCCACGTACGGCGGCGCGGTGAACTCGTCCGCCCCGTACGCGTCGAAGGCGGGGGAGATCAGGGCCGGCCGCTGGAGGGCCAGTTTCAGCAGCTCGCGCTCGGTGCGGTGGGCCGGGCTGCGCAGGTTCAGGGCCGGGCCGCCGGCCGGTCGGCCGGTCTCGGGGGCGGCCTCGTAGGACGGCCGGCCGCCGCCCCGGCCCTGCTGCTGCGGCTGGTTGCCGCGCTCCCGGGCCCAGCGGGCGAGCTGCGCGACCCGCTTGACGACGAACTGCTCGTCGCGAATGCCCAGCATCCCCGCGAGCTGCACCGCCGACTCGTGCTGGATCGCGATGTTCTTGATGTTGGCCACGACCGGAGCCGCCTCGTCCAGCGCGGCGGCCCGGCCGGCCGGGTTCTCCAGGTTGTGCCGGGACACGATGTGCCGCAGCGCGAACTCGAACAGCGGCGTGCGGGACTCCACGAGCCCGGAGACCGCGGCGTCCCCCTGCGCGAGGCGCAGGTCGCACGGGTCCATTCCGCCGGGGGTGACCGCGATGGAAGTCTCGGCCGCGAACTTCTGGTCGTCCTCGAAGGCGCGCAGCGCCGCCTTCTGGCCGGCCGCGTCGCCGTCGAAGGTGAAGATCACCTCGGCGGTCGCGTTGTCCATCAGCAGCCGGCGCAGGATCTTGATGTGGTCCCCGCCGAAGGCCGTGCCGCAGGTGGCGATCGCGGTGGTCACCCCGGCCATGTGGCAGGCCATCACGTCGGTGTAGCCCTCGACGACCACGGCCCGCGAGGTCTTCGCGATCTCCTTCTTGGCCAGATCGATGCCGTACAGCACCTGGGACTTCTTGTAGATCGCCGTCTCGGGCGTGTTCAGGTACTTGGGGCCGTTGTCGTCGTCGCGCAGCTTGCGCGCGCCGAAGCCGACCACTTCGCCGCTGATGTCGCGGATCGGCCACATCAGCCGGCCGCGGAAGCGGTCGATGGGCTTTCCGCTGCGGCTGTCCTGGGCGAGCCCCGAGGTGATCAGCTCCTTGTCGCTGAACCCCTTGCCGCGCAGGAAGCGCGTCAAGTGGTCCCAGCCGGCCGGGCTGTAGCCCACGCTGAAGTGCGCGGCCGCGCCCTGGTCGAAGCCGCGCTCCGCCAGGAACTTGCGGCCGATCTCGGCCTCGGGGCTGCCCAGCTGGTCCACGTAGAACTGGGCGGCGGCCTTGTGCGCCTCGACCAGCCGGATGCGCTCACCGCGGCCGCTGGTGCCGGCGGTGTAGCCGCCCTCCTCGTACCGCAGGGTGATGCCGGCCTGGCCGGCGAGCCGCTCGACCGCCTCGGAGAAGGAGAGGTGGTCGATCTTCATGACGAAGTCGAGGGTGTCCCCGCCCGCCTGGCAGCCGAAGCAGTGGTAGAGCCCCTTGCTGGGGCTGACCTGGAAGGACGGGGACTTCTCGTCGTGGAAGGGGCAGAGGCCCTTGAGGTTGCCGCCGCCCGCGTTGCGCAGCTGGAGGTAGTCGGAGACCACGGCGTCGATCGGGACCGCGTCCCGTACCGCCTTCACGTCGTCGTCGTTGATCCGTCCTGCCACGCGTGAAGTCTACGGCCGGGCGCGGACAATCCCGTCAGGCCCCCTGGGACCCGATCAGGGACGTGAGCGGAACCGACGGGTCCGCCAGCGCCTCGCGGTCCACCGGCGCCTTCGACCTGATCAGGGCCTGGATGTGCTCGGTGACGTCCCACACGTTCACGTTCATTCCAGCCAGCACCCGCCCGTCCGAGAGCCAGAACGCGATGAACTCGCGCTTGCCCACGTCGCCCCGGATCAGCACCTGGTCGTAGCCGCCGGGCGGGGCGTACCCCGAGTACTCCAGCCCCACGTCGTACTGGTCCGAGAAGAAGTACGGCACCCGGTCGTACGCCACCTCCTGCCCCAGCATCGCCCGCGCGGCGGCCGGGCCGCCGTTGAGGGCGTTGGCCCAGTGCTCGACCCGCAGCCGGGCACCGAGCACCGGGTGGTGGGCGGCGGCCACGTCCCCGACCGCGAAGATGTCCGCGTCCGAGGTGCGCAGGGAGGCGTCCACGGCGATCCCGCCGCCGTGCTCACGGTCGACGAGGGCCAGCCCGGAGGTCTCGGCGAGCGCGGTCCGGGGCGCGGCCCCGATCGCGGCGAGCACGGCGTGGGCCGGGTGCTCCTCGCCGTCGTCCGTGCGGGCGGCCAGCACCATGCCGTCGTGGCCGACGATCTCGGTCAGCCGGGCCCCGAAGTGGAAGCGCACCCCGTGGTCGGCGTGCAGGTCCCCGAAGAGCCGGCCGATCTCCGGGCCCAGCACCGCGTGCAGCGGCGTGGCCTCCGGTTCCACCACGGTCACCTCGGCCCCGTAGCCCCGGGCCGCGGCGGCGACCTCCAGGCCGATCCAGCCGGCGCCCGCGATCAGCAGGTGGCCGTTGTCCCGGCCGAGGGTGCCCAGTACGTTGCGCAGCCGTTCGGCGTGGGCCAGCCGCCGCAGGTGGTGCACCCCCGCGAGGCCGGTGCCGGGGATGTCCAGGCGGCGCGGCTCGGCGCCCGTGGCCAGCAGCAGCTTGTCGTAGTGCAGGGCGGTGCCGTCGCCGAGCACCACCTTCTTCGCGTCCCGGTCCAGGTGCACCGCGGGCTGGCCCAGGTGCAGCTCGATGTCGGAGGCCGCGTACCAGGACGGCTCGTGGACGAAGACGCTGTCCCGGTCGTCCTTGCCCGTCAGGTAGCCCTTGGACAGCGGGGGCCGTTCGTACGGATGGTCGCGCTCGTCGCCGATCAGGATCACCCGCCCCGTGAACCCCTCGGACCGCAGGGCCTCGGCCGCTTTTGCCCCGGCCAGCCCCGCGCCGACGATGACGAATGTCCGGTGTGCGTCGACCACCTGATGCCTCCTCATAACCTCACCGCCACATGCGACCACATGCGAGCGTCCCGCACTGAGCCTGCCGCGTGAAGGGGGAGTGGCCCGATCAGCTCACCCTTCGGCGCGTCGCGTGCGCTGGGTGAGGCGCGCGTGCAAGGAGCGGGCCGCGGCGTCGGTGAGGGACGCGATCTGGTCGACGACCGCCCTCTTGCGGGCCCTGTCGTCCGCCGCCGTGTCGAAGAGCGCCCGGAACTGCGGGTCCAGGCCCTCGGGGGCGCGGGCGCTGAGCGCCTCCGCCAGTTCGGCCAGGACGACGCGCTGGTCGGCGCGGATCCGCTCCTGCTCGTCGCGCTGCATGACGTACAGGTCGGCGACGGCCTTGAGCACCGCGCACTCGTTGCGCGCCTCGCGGGGGACGACCAGCTCGGCCGCGTACCGGGTGAGGCGGCCGGAACCGTACGCCTCGCGGGTGGCGCCCTCGGCGGCCAGGCAGAAGCGGCCGATGAGCTGGCTGGTGGCGTCCTTCAGCCGGGCCTGGGCGACGGCCGAGCCGTCGTACCCGTGCGGCCACCACTCCGCCTCCATCAGGCGGTCGAGCGCCTCGCGCAGCTCCTCGGGCGCGGTGTCGGCGGGGACGTACCGGCCGATGGCAACCCGCCAGATCTCGGCGCGCTCGGGCTCGGCGAAGAGCAGGTTGGGGTCGAGGTGACCGGCGTGCAGGCCGTCCTCGAAGTCGTGGACGGAGTAGGCGACATCGTCCGCCCAGTCCATGACCTGGGCCTCGAAGCACTTGCGGTCGGCGGGGGCGCCGCGGCGCAGCCACCTGAAGACCGGCAGGTCGTCCTCGTACGCGCCGAACTTCACCGAGCCGGGGTCGGTGGGGTGGTCCCCGCGGGCCCAGGGGTACTTGGTCGCGGCGTCCAGGCAGGCGCGGGTGAGGTTGAGGCCGACGCTGACGAGCTCGCCGCTCACCGGCTCGGGCACGAAGCGCTTGGGCTCCAGACGGGTCAGCAGGCGCAGGGACTGGGCGTTGCCCTCGAAGCCGCCGCAGTCCTGGGCGAACTCGTTGAGCGCCTCCTCGCCGTTGTGGCCGAAGGGCGGGTGGCCCATGTCGTGGGAGAGGCAGGCGGCCTCGACCAGGTCGGGGTCGCAGCCGAGGGCCGCGCCGAGCTCGCGGCCGACCTGGGCGCACTCCAGGGAGTGGGTGAGCCGGGTACGGGGGCTCGCGTCCCAGTCGTACGAGCGCGTGCCGGGGGTGACGACCTGGGTCTTGCCCGCGAGGCGGCGCAGCGCGGCGGAGTGCAGCACGCGGGCGCGGTCCCGCTGGAAGGCGGTGCGGCCGGGGCGCTTGTCCGGCTCGGCGTCCCAGCGTTCGGTGGCGGCGGGGCCGTAGGGGTCGTGGGGGTCGTGGGACAGCTGGGACTCGGGCTGCTGGTGCGTCTCGTACGGGTCTGCCGGTGCGGTGCCTTCCATGGGGAGACGTTAACCGGAGGCACTGACAATCCGAGCAATACGGCCGAAACCTTACGGGCGGGCCGCAGGCGTCACGCGGTGGCCGCGGCGGCCGGGACGAGGTGGGGGCGCCGCTCGGCGAGGGCCTCGTCGTAGCGCCGCAGGACGAGGCGGGCCAGGGCCGGGTGCGCGCCGAGCGGAGCCGCGGCGGGACCGGGCGCGAAGGCGGCGCTGCGGGAGGCGAAGAGGCCGGGGGCGCCGAAGTACGAGGCGACAGCGGGCCGGTGGTGGCCTCGGGCGGCCAGCGCCCGGAGGGCGTCCGGGACGGTCGGGGCGGCGGCGGAGGCGTAGGCCGGTACCACGGGCACGGAGCCCAGGCGTTCGGAGAGCAGGGCGGCGGTGCGGCGGGTGTCGGCGGCGGAGTCGGGGTCGCGGGATCCGGCGGCGGCCAGGACCACGGCGGTGCCCTCCGTCCAGCCGGCCTCCAGGAGCCGGTCGCGCAGGGCCTCGACGAGCAGCGGGTGCGGGCCGAGCGGGGCGGCGACCCGGCTCCGCAGGTGGGCGGCGCGGGCGGCGGCGGCCGGGAGGTCGCGTTTGACGTGGTAGCCGCGCCCGAAGAGGAGGGGGACGAGCACCGCGTCGCCGGACGCCTCGTCCAGGGTGTCGGCGAGCAGGGGCCGGTTCAGCTCGATGTGCCCGAGCCGGACGTCGAGCCGCGGGCGGAGCTCGCGGACCAGGTCGAGGAGGGCCGAGACGGTGTGCGGGGCGCGCGGGTCACGACTTCCGTGGGCCACGGCGACGAGGGTGGGCTGCATGGGGGAGCTCCGTGGGGCCGGGTGCGGGGCGGGCGCGGGGCGGGCGCACTCCGTCCAGCTGGGTGCCGAGTTGGGCGGTGATCCGGGTCAGTAGTTCGGCCGCGCTGCCGAAGGGGAGGGTCTGGCTGTCGGGAGGGTGCACCGGCTCCGTCATGAACCGATCCTGCGCGGTGGAGGTTGCCGGGGCGTTGCGCCGGGATGACGGGCGTTTTCCGCCTGCTCACTCGGTCATTCGTTCGGGTGAAAGGGGGTGGGGGTGGAACTGGGGGCCGGGGGTCGTTCGTCAGTCCGTGCGAGTGGGGTCGAATGCGGGACGTGAGGGGGCGGTCATGAGGGCGAAGTCGAAGGCGAAGGCGCGGGCTGAGGCGGACGCGACGGTGCGGGCCGGGGTATGGACCGGGGTCCGGGCCGGGGTATGGACCGGGGCGCGGGGCAGGGCGGAGAGGCGTTCGGAGACGGGGGCGAGGACGAGTACGGGGGTGGGAGCCGGGGTCGGGGCGGCGCCGGGGGTTGAGGCGCAGGCGGGCTTGGCGCGCCCGCCGGCGGGGCGGCGGCTGTGGGAGGCGCGGCGGCTGCGGTGGGCGGGGCGGCTGGTGCGGCCCCGGCGGAGTTCGTGGACGGCCTGGTTCCGGGGCGTGCGGGCCCGCAAGCGGGTGGTGCGGGCCGTCATGGCGGGCTGCGCGCTGGCGCTGCTGCCCTCGGCGTGGACGCACGCGGTCGCCGCGGACCGGTTGCGCGGCGCCGCCGACGTCCCCGCCGCGGAGGTCGCGGTGGTGTTCGGCGCGGGGCTGTGGAACGGCAGACCGACCCCGTACCTGGCCGACCGGCTCGACACCGCCGCCGAGCTGTACCGCGCCGGCAAGGTGAAGGTGGTGCTGGTCACCGGCGACAACAGCCGCGCGGACTACGACGAGCCCGACGCGATGCGCGGGTACCTCACCGAGCAGGGGGTGCCGGACGAGCGGATCGTCAGCGACTACGCGGGCTTCGACACATGGGACAGCTGCGTGCGGGCCAAGGAGATATTCGGCGTCGAGCGGGCGGTGCTGATCACCCAGGGCTTCCACATACGCCGGGCCGTGGCCCTGTGCCAGGCCGCGGGGTTGGAGGCATACGGGGTGGGGGTGGCCGACGTGCACGACGCGACCTGGTACTACGGCGGCGCCCGGGAGGTCTTCGCGGCGGGCAAGGCGGCGGTGGACGCGGCGTTCAAGCCCGCGCCGAGGTTCCTGGGGCAGAAGGAGGAAGGGGTCTCGCGGGTCTTGGCCGCTCTGGCGGACTGACGCCGCCGGCCCCGCGCCGGGGAGCCCTCGCCACGGGGAAGTGGGACCGGTTCCAGGCCGGTTTGCCCGTGCGGCGTCCCGGGCGGGGCCGTGGGGGCCCGGATCCCGGGTCCCGGCCGGCCCCGGTCCTCGCCCCGGTCCCCGCCCCGGTCCCGGCCCCGGTCCCGGCCCCGGCAGGCCGTGTCGGAGGCGTCGGGCCTCACCGGGGGCGGAGGGACGCGCTGAGGGCGCGCATCCCCAGCCGTAACGGGAGGCGGCGGCGCGTGTAACACCGCCGAAGCAGGCTGGGGGCATGCACATCCCGGGAGCAGCCGCCACCGCCACCGCCACGCACTGCCCGTACTGCGCGCTGCAGTGCGGGATGATGCTCCGCCCCGATCCGGACGGCGCAGCCGTGACGGTGGAGGAGCGCGCGGACTTCCCCGTGAACCGCGGCGCGCTGTGCGGCAAGGGCCGCACCGCCCCCGCCGTGCTCTCCTCCCGGGTACGCCTGACCGAGCCGCTCGTCCGCAATCGCGCCGGGCAGCTCGAACCGGCCACCTGGGAAGAGGCCCTCGACGCCGTCGCCGACGGCCTCGCCCGCACGGCGCGCGCCCACGGCCCGGACGCCGTCGGCGTCTTCGGCGGCGGCGGGCTCACCAACGAGAAGGCGTACGCGCTCGGCAAGTTCGCCCGGGTCGCCCTGCGCACCTCGCAGATCGACTACAACGGCCGCTTCTGCATGTCCTCGGCCGCCGCCGCCCACCAGCGCGCCTTCGGACTCGACCGCGGGCTGCCCTTCCCGCTGGAGGACATTCCGCGCACCGGCTGCGTGATCCTCGTCGGCTCCAACCTGGCCGAGACCATGCCCCCCGCCCTGCGCTACCTCACCGAGCTCAAGGCGAACGGCGGCACCCTGATCGTCATCGACCCGCGCCGCACCCGCACCGCCGAGCAGGCCGACCTGCACCTCGCCCCGCGCCCCGGCACCGACCTCGCCCTGGCCCTCGGGCTGCTGCACCTCGTGGTCGCGGAGGGCCGTACGGACGAGGAGTTCATCGCCGAGCGCACCACCGGCTGGGAGGAGGCCCGGGCCGCCGCCATGGCCCATTGGCCCGAACTGGTGGAACGCATCACCGGCGTCCCCGTCCCCAGACTCCGCGAAGCCGTCGCGATGTTCTGCGCCCCCGACACCGCCATGGTCCTCACCGCCCGGGGCCCGGAGCAGCAGTCCAAGGGCACCGACACCGTCGGCGCCTGGATCAACCTGTGCCTGGCCACCGGCCGGGCCGGGCGTCCGCTCTCCGGCTACGGCTGCCTCACCGGCCAGGGCAACGGCCAGGGCGGCCGCGAGCACGGCCAGAAGGCCGACCAGCTTCCCGGCTACCGCAAGCTGACCGACCCGGCGGCCCGCGCGCACGTGGCCGCCGTCTGGGGAGTGGACCCCGACTCCCTGCCCGGCCCGGGCCGCAGCGCGTACGAACTCCTCGACGCCCTCGGCACGGACGTCCGCGCCCTGCTGCTGATGGGCTCGAACCCGGTGGTGTCGGCCCCCCGCGCCGCCCATGTCGAGGAACGCATCCGCTCCCTGGACTTCCTGGCCGTGGCCGACGTCGTCCTCTCCGAGACCGCGGCCCTCGCGGACGTGGTGCTCCCCGTCACCCAGTGGGCCGAGGAGACCGGCACGACCACCAACCTGGAGGGCCGCGTCCTGCTCCGCCGCCGCGCCCTCACCCCGCCGTCCGGGGTCCGCAGCGACCTGGAGGTCCTGCACGGCCTGGCCGGACGCCTCGGTGTCGAGAAGGGCTTCCCGACCGCCCCCGAGGAGGTCTTCGACGAACTGCGCCGCGCCTCGGCCGGCGGACCGGCCGACTACTCGGGCATCACCTACGACCGCATCGAAGCGGAGCAGGGCGTCTTCTGGCCCTGCCCCGAGGGTTCCCCCGGGACCGAACGCCTCTTCCTGGACGGGTTCGCCACCGACGACGGCCGGGCCCGCTTCGTCCCCGTCTCCCACCGCGACGCCGCCGAGGTCCCCGACGCCGAGTACCCGCTGCTGCTCACCACCGGCCGGGTGGTGGCCCAGTACCAGTCGGGGGCCCAGACCCGCCGGGTGGACGAGCTCAACGCCGCCGCCCCCGGCCCCTTCGTGGAACTCCACCCCCGCCTCGCCGCCCGGATCGGCGCGGTCGACGGCAGTCCGCTGGCGGTCACCTCGCGGCGCGGCCGCGCCGTCGCCCCCGCCCGCATCACCGACGCCATCCGCGCGGACACGGTCTTCATGCCCTTCCACTGGCCCGGGGAGGGCCGCGCCAACAACCTGACCAACCCGGCCCTGGACCCTACCTCCCGGATGCCGGAGTTCAAGGTCTGCGCGGTCCGCGTGGAGCCCGTCGAGACCACCCCCTGACGGGCGTCCGCCCGCGCGCAAGGGGGAGCCCCGGCGGCGTGCTCTGGGGCAGGGGTTCGTAGCGGTACGCGGAGTCGATCATGTCGGACATGTGTCCGATCGGCATCGGGGTTCCCGACGGGGGGTAACCATCGGTCACGCACCGGACTCAGAAAGTGCTCGCACGCCCCTCGTGGCGGTGATGTGCCGTACGCCACACTGAGGTGCGGTGCCCCCGTCCTCGGAGCCCTGGAGGTCGCCCCCGTGCAGACCCAGACCCTGACCGTGAACGTGAGCGTGAGCGAGTCCCCGGAGGCCGAGGAGGCCGCGGCCGGGACGCAGGCCGGGACAGAAGCCGGGACAGAGGCCGAAGCCGTGGACGACGACGAGCCCGAGGTACTGGAACTGGTCGAACCGGTCCCGGCGCAGCGCCGCCGCCCGGCCGGGGGAACGGGCGGAGCAGGCCCTTCCGCCGACCTGTTCCGCCAGTACCTGCGCGAGATAGGCCGGATCCCGCTGCTCACCGCCGCCGAGGAGGTCGACCTCGCACGCCGGGTCGAAGCCGGCCTGTTCGCCGAGGAGAAGCTGGGCACCACCCCCGACCTCGACTCCCGACTCGCCCTCGACCTCGACAAGCTCGTGGTCATGGGCCGGATGGCCAAGCGCCGCCTCATCGAGTCGAACCTGCGGCTGGTCGTCTCCGTCGCCAAGCGCTACGTGGGCCGGGGCCTGACCATGCTCGACCTCGTGCAGGAGGGAAACCTCGGGCTGATCAGGGCTGTCGAGAAGTTCGACTACGCCCGCGGGTACAAGTTCTCGACCTACGCCACCTGGTGGATCCGCCAGGCGATGTCCCGCGCCCTCGCCGACCAGGCCCGGACCATCCGTGTACCCGTCCACGTCGTGGAGCTGATCAACCGCGTGATCCGCGTGCAGCGGCGCATGCTGCAGGAGCGCGGCTACGAGCCCACCGCCGAAGAGGTCGCCGTCCACCTGGAGCTGACGCCCGAGCGGGTCATGGAGGTGCTCCGCCTCGCGCAGGAGCCCGTCTCCCTGCACGCGCCGGTCGGCGAGGAGGACGACGTGGCGCTCGGCGACCTCATCGAGGACGGCGACGCCACCTCGCCCATGGAGTCCGCCGCGTTCTTCCTGCTGCGCGAGCACCTGGAGGCCGTGCTGTCCACCCTCGGCGAGCGCGAGCGCAAGGTCGTCCAGCTCCGCTACGGCCTCGCGGACGGCCGCCCCCGCACCCTGGAGGAGATCGGCCGGATCTTCGGCGTGACGCGCGAGCGGATCCGCCAGATCGAGTCCAAGACCCTCAACAAGCTGCGCGACCACGCCTTCGCCGACCAGCTGCGCGGCTACCTGGACTGACAGCGGCCGGGCCGGGGGCGCCCCGCGGGACGCCCCCACCCGACCCCGACCCCGTCCCCGACCCCGTCCGCGTCGCGGCCGGTCAGTCGACCTCGGCGACCGCCTGCGCGAACTGCGCCGCGTACAGCCGGGCGTACGCGCCGCCCGCGGTCAGCAGCTCCTCGTGCGTGCCCTGCTCCACGATCGACCCGTCCTCCATCACCAGGATCACGTCGGCGTCGCGGATCGTCGACAGCCGGTGCGCGATCACGAAGGACGTGCGACCGTGCGCCAAGCGCGCCATCGCCTTCTGGATCAGCACCTCGGTACGGGTGTCCACCGAGCTCGTCGCCTCGTCGAGCACCAGGATCACCGGGTCCGACAGGAACGCCCGCGCGATGGTGATCAGCTGCTTCTCACCCGCGCTGACCCCCGCGCCCTCGTCGTCCAGCACCGTGTCGTAGCCGTCCGGCAGGGTACGGATGAACCGGTCCGCGTGGGCGGCCCGCGCCGCCTCCTCGATCTCGGCGCGCGTCACCTCGCGCGAGGCCCCGTAGGCGATGTTCTCCGCGATGGTGCCGCCGAACAGCCACGTGTCCTGGAGCACCATGCCGATGCGGCCGCGCAGTTCCTCCCGCGTCATCCTCGCGGCGTTCACCCCGTCGAGGGCGATCTCCCCGCCCGTGACCTCGTAGAACCGCATCAGCAGGTTCACGAGCGTCGTCTTCCCGGCGCCCGTAGGGCCCACGATCGCGACCGTCTGGCCCGGTTCGACCGTCAGTGAGAGGTCCTCGATCAGCGGCTTGTCCGGCTGGTAGCGGAAGGCCACCTTGTCGAGCGTGACCCGGCCGCGCAGCGCGTGCGGGCGCTCCGGCACCTCGGCGTCCGGCTCCTGCTCCCGCGCGTCCAGCAGCTCGTAGACCCGCTCCGCCGAGGCGACACCGGACTGGATGAGGTTCGCCATCGACGCGACCTGCGTCAGCGGCATCGAGAACTGCCGCGAGTACTGGACGAAGGCCTGCACGTCGCCGATCGACAAGGAGCCCGAGGCGACCCGCAGTCCGCCGACGACCGCTATCAGCACGTAGTTGATGTTCGAGATGAAGAACATCACCGGCTGCATGATCCCGCTGACCAGCTGCGCCTTGAACGAGGCCCGGTACAGCGCCTCGTTCTGCTCGGCGAAGACCGCCGCGGACTCCTTCTGCCGGCCGAAGACCTTCACCAGCGAGTGGCCCGAGTACATCTCCTCGACGTGGGCGTTGAGCGCGCCCGTCGTCTTCCACTGCGCCACGAACTGCGGCTGCGACTTCTTGCCGATCCGCGCCGCGACGAACACCGACACCGGCACGGTCACCAGCGCGACCAGCGCCAGCAGCGGCGAGATCCAGAACATCATCGCCAGCACGCCGACGATCGTCAGCAGCGAGTTCAGCAGCTGCCCCATCGTCTGCTGGAGCGTCTGGCCGATGTTGTCGATGTCGTTGGTGGCCCGGCTCAGCACCTCGCCGCGCTTCTGACTGTCGAAGTACGACAGGGGCAGCCGCGACAGCTTCGCCTGGAGCTCCTCGCGCATCCGGTACACGGTGCCGTTCATGACGTGGTTCGACAGCCGCGTGGCGACCAGCATCAGCAGGCCGGCCAGGACGAAGACGACCAGCGCCCACACCGAGACCGCCGCGACCGCACCGAAGTCGATGCCCCTGCCGGGCGTGAAGTCGGTACCGGACAGCATGTCGGCCGTCCCGTCCTCACCGCGGGCGCGCAGCCCGTCCAGCGCCTGCTGCTTGGTGAGGCCGTCCTGCATCCCGCGGCCCACGATCCCCGCGAACACCAGGTCGGTGGCCATACCGAGGATCTTCGGGCCGATCACCGTGAGCGCGACGCTGCCGACGACGGCCACGACCATGCCCCACAGCTTGGCCCGGTCCTGCGCCAGCTGCCCCAGCAGGCGCTTGCCCGAGCCCTTGAAATCCATGGACCGCTGGGCCGGCCCCGTCATCATCCGTCCACCGGGCCCGCTCACGCCGCCTCCGCCTCGGTCAGCTGGGAGAGCACGATCTCCCGGTAGGTCTCATTGCCCGCCATCAGCTCGTGATGGCGTCCCTCGCCGACGACCCGGCCCTCGTCGAGCACGATGATCCGGTCGGCGTCGCGGATCGTGGAGACCCGCTGCGCCACGATGACCACCGTCGCCTCCTCGGTCTCGCGGGCGAGCGCCGCGCGCAGCGCCGCGTCCGTCGCGTAGTCGAGGGCCGAGAAGGAGTCGTCGAAGAGGTAGATCTCCGGGCGCTGCACGAGCGTGCGGGCGATCGCCAGCCGCTGGCGCTGACCGCCGGAGACATTGGTGCCGCCCTGGGTGATCGGCGCGTCCAGCCCGCCCTCCAGAGCGGATACGAACTCCTTGGCCTGAGCCACCTCCAGGGCCCGCCACAGCTCCTCGTCGGTCGCGTCCGGGCGCCCGTAGCGCAGATTGGACGCGACGGTACCGGAGAAGAGGTACGGCTTCTGCGGAACCATCCCGACCGTCCGCGCGAGCAGCTCCGGGTCGAGCCGGCGGACGTCCTCCCCGTCGACCAGCACCTCGCCGCCGGTCGCGTCGAACAGTCGGGGGACCAGGCCCAGCAGCGTGGACTTGCCGCTGCCGGTGGATCCGATCACCGCCGTGGTCTCACCCGGACGGGCCACCAGGTCCACCCCGCGCAGCACCGACGCCTCGGCGCCCGGGTAGCGGAAGTCGGCGCCGCGCAGCTCCAGCAGTCCGTGCCGGGCGAGCTCGCGCACCGGGTCGGTGGGCGGGACCACGCTGGACTCGGTGTCCAGGACCTCCTGGACCCGTTCGGCGCAGACCTCGGCGCGCGGCACCATCATGAACATGAAGGTGGCCATCATCACGGACATCACGATCTGCATCAGGTAGGCGAGGAAGGCCGTCAGCTGGCCGATCTCCATGCCGCCGCTGTCGACGCGCATCGCGCCGAACCAGATGACGGCGACGCTGGAGACGTTCACGACCAGGATCACGGTGGGGAACATCAGCGCGAGCAGCTTGCCGGCGGCCAGCGAGACACCGGTGAGATCCGCGTTGGCCTCCCGGAACCGCTCCTTCTCGTACGCGTCGCGGACGAACGCGCGGATCACCCGGTTGCCGGTGATCTGCTCGCGCAGCACCCGGTTCACGGTGTCCAGGCGCTCCTGCATCTGCCGGAACAGCGGCCGCGTCCGGAAGACGACGGCGCCGACCGACAGGCCGAGCACGGGCACCACCGCGAGCAGTACGCCCGACAGCCGCACGTCGAGCGAGAGCGCCATGGCGATCCCGCCGACGCACATGATCGGCGCCGAGACCATCAGGGTGAAGGTCATCAGCACCAGCATCTGGATCTGCTGGACGTCGTTGGTCGTACGCGTGATCAGCGACGGGGCGCCGAACTGGCCGAGCTCCCGCGCGGAGAAGCTCTGCACGCGGTCGAAGACGGCGGCGCGGATGTCCCGGCCGACGGCGGCCGAGGTGCGCGCGCCGTAGTAGACGGCTCCGACGTTGCAGACGAGCTGGACGAGCGAGACGCCGAGCATCAGCGCGCCGTAGCGCAGGATGTAGCCGGTGTCGCCGTGGACGACGCCGCTGTCGATGATGTCCGCGTTCAGGGTGGGCAGGTAGAGGCTCGCGCTGGTCTGCAGCAGCTGCAGCAGGACCAGCGCGGCGATCGGTTTACGGTACGGGCCCAGATGGGTCCGCAGAAGTCGTATGAGCACGCGCAGGCTCCGGTCGGCAAGATCGAGGGGGTTCAACCCATCTTGAGCCAACCGGTGGCCCGATCCCCAACGGATTTCGCAAAGCCCGGTCAAAAGGATGAGGCCCCCGCGACCCCGGTCCCGGGACGGCAGCCCCGCGCCCGGGAAGCCCCGCGCCCGGACCTCAGAACGCCCCGGGCTGGGCCTGGAACGCGCCCGGGTGGATCTCCTCCCGCGTCGCGATGTACTGCTGGCGCACCGCCTGCCAGGCCGGGAAGTCCTCATCGGGCTCGAACACCTGCGCCGCGGGGGACGGCCAGAGCGGCGGCGTGTGCGGGGACAGCGCCCCTTGCTGCACCCCGAGCGCCCATGCCGCCTGGCGCGCCGCGCCCAGCGCCGCGTAGTCGGCCGGGGCCGGTACGACGATCTGCGTCCCGAACAGCCCCGGAGCCGCCGCCTGTACGGCGGGCAGCCCGGCCGAGGCCCCCAGCAGGAACACCCGGCGTATCTCCACCCCGCGCGACCGCAGCACGTCCAGCGCGTCCACCAGCCCGCACAGCATGCCCTCGAAGGCGGCCCGCGCCAGGTGCTCCGGCTTCATGGAGTCCCGGCGCAGCCCGGACAGGGTCCCGGCGGTGTGCGGCAGGTTCGGCGTCCGCTCGCCCTCCAGGTACGGCAGGAGTACGAGCCCGTGCGCGCCCGGCGTCGACTTGAGCGCGAGGTCGGACAGCCCCTCCAGATCGGTGCCCAGCAGCTCGGCGGTGCCGCGCAGGGCCCGTACGGCGTTCGAGGTGTTCACCACCGGAAGGTGCATGCCGCCGGCGTCGGCCAGGGAGGTGATCAGACCGCCCGGCTCCGACAGCGCCTCGCGGTGCACGGCCATCACGGACCCGGACGCCCCGAGCGAGACCACCGCGTCGCCGGGGCCCAGTCCCAGCCCGAGGGCGGCGGCCATGGTCTCGCCGGTGCCGGCGGAGATCAGCAGCCCCTCGGGAGTGGTCCCGGCGGAGTCGGCGGGGCCCAGTACCTCCGGCAGCAGCGCCTGGTGCCCGAGCGCGAGCTCGACGAGGTCGGGGCGCCACGCCCCGGTGGCCGCCGACCAGTACCCGGTGCCGGAGGCGCCGCCCCGGTCCGTGGTGCGCCGGGCGGGGCGGCCCAGCAGCTGCCAGACGAGCCAGTCGTGCGGGGACATCAGCACGGCGGCCCGGCGCGCAGCCTCGGGCTCGGTACGGGCCAGCCACGCCAGCTTCGCCACCGGCTGCGCCGCGTGCGGCACGGAACCGACGGCCTCGGCCCAGGCCTGCCGGCCGCCGAGCGCGTCGATGAGGTCGGCGGCGGCGACCTGGGCGCGCCGGTCGTTGCCCACCAGGGCGGGGCGCACGAGGTTGCCCTGCGCGTCCAGCGGCAGCAGGCCGTGCTGCTGCGCGGAGACCCCTATGGCCTGCACGCCTTCGAGCAGCCCGCCGCCGGCGGCCTCGCCGAGCGAGAGCAGCCAGGCCTGCGGGTCGGTCTCGTGGGGGCTGGAGCCCTCGGGCTCCCCCGCCGGCTGTGGATGGGGCGCGTACCCCTGGCGCAGAACGGCACCCGTCTCGGTGTCGCAGACGACGATGCGAGTGAAGGCGGAAGAGCTGTCCAGCCCGGCGACTATCCCCATGCGGAGAATTCTGCCGCACGCCGCGCCGGTCTCCACCGCCGCGGAGGCCCCGGGAGTCCCGGGAGCCCCGCGCGGCCGTGGCTTCGACGGCTCCCGCCGCCTCGGGCGCCTGAGGTGTTACGGGTGCCCAGTCGCCTCAGGTGTTACTGGTGCCCCAGTCGTCCTCGCCGCCGCCGACCCGGCCGCGCAGTCCCCGGACCCGGCCGGCCAGGGACTCCGGTACGACGTCCCCCACCTTCTGGCTCACGGCGGTGAACGCCTTCCCGGCGAACTCCCGCCCGTTCTGCCCGGCGGTCTCGGCGGCGTTGCGCACCGCCGGGTTCTGCGCGACCTCCCGCGCGGACTTCTTGAGCTGCTCGTACCGCTCGCGTCCGGCCCGTGTTCCGAGCACGTACCCGAGGGCCAGTCCGACCGCGAACGTGACCTTGTACCGCATGCCTGTCACCCTTCGTCGTGTGGTGCCCGGCCTGCTCTCGATACCGATTGGCGGAGCACCCCCCTGCTTGCGCTAATCTATGACTCGCAGCGGACGCTCGCCCCCCGGCAAGGCCGGAGGTGGGCTGTTCGATGCACCGCAGCAATCCCCTGTAGCTCAATTGGCAGAGCAGCCGGCTGTTAACCGGCAGGTTACTGGTTCGAGTCCAGTCGGGGGAGCGCGGTCCCCTGTAGCTCAATTGGCAGAGCATTCGGCTGTTAACCGGAGGGTTGCTGGTTCGAGTCCAGCCGGGGGAGCAAGGAAGAAGAGGGCCCTCGGGTCCTCTTCTTTTTTGCCCCGGCGGGGAACCGGGCAGCCCTCGGCGCGGTCTCTCTGAACAGGCGAAGCCGATCATGCGAGGCATCCGAGGCAGGAGATCGTATGAGCGGCTATGCTGCGGCAGACGGCGCGCACACATGTACGCGCCACGCCGTGAAGGGGCGGTAGCTCAGCCGGTTAGAGCAGCGGACTCATAATCCGTCGGCCGTGGGTTCGAGTCCCACCCGCCCCACTGCGAGCCGCAGGTGAAGAAACGACTCACCTGCGGCTTTGGCGTTTCCGGACTCCGGCGGGGGCCCGTCTCAGCCGCGGTCGGGGTCGGCTTCCGCCGGGGTTTGCGGGGGAGCCGTTCCGAGGAGGTCGGCGAGTTCGAGGAGGGCCGGGGCCTGCTCCGGGCGGCGCTGGGCGAGGCGGCGCAGCCGTGCCGCGCCGGCGCCCCGCTGGACCTCGGAGGCCTGTTGGGCGGCCCGCGCCATGAGCTCCGCGGGGGTACGGACGCGGTGGCCGGGGTCCGGATCCGTGGCGGAGTCCGGTGACGGGTGCGGCGTGGCGTCGAACAGGAGGTGGACGGCGAGGAGGTACGCCCCGGTGAAGGGCATGCTCGTCAGGGCTGGGGAGGCGGCGAGCAGGGGGTGCAGTGCTTCGGGACGGCCTTCTTCGATGAAGGCCACCGCTGTGTCGTGCGCCGTGGCGGGGTCGGTGACGGCGTCGTAGACGTCCGGGACCGGAAGCAGTTCCGCGAGCTGGAGGATGGCCAGATGCTGGTGGGACGTGGGGTCGTCGACCGCCTGCTGCCCGAGCAGGTACCGCACGCGGGGGTCGGCCGTGAGCTCGGGATGGCGGGTCAGGAACTCCAGGTCGTCCTGCCATGTGCGGGTGGCGAGCCACTCGCCGATCAGAGTCATCCTGGCGTGCGTCGTGCGGAGTTCTTCCAGAATCGGCTCCAGTCCCTGCTCGGCCGCGAGTCGCAGCACGGTGGCGAGGTGTACGAGTCCGTGTGACTCCGGGTACAGGGATCGTGCGAGACCGAGGGCGTCCAGGGTTTCCGGGGTCGTGAGGAGCTGGTGGCGCCGGCGGATGAAGGCGATCTGGTCCATCGGACCCGTCTGCGCGAGCCAGTCGTTGAACAGGTCCGTGGCTTCATCGGGGAGGCCGTCCTTCGCCCAGCGCGGCAGGTCGGGATCGGCGAGGGCCGGCATGTGCCGTCGGGTCGCGTCCTGCCCCAGTGCCGCCACCAGGCCCCGGACGGCGCGGCGGGACCGGCCCGCCCAGGCCGGCTCCGTCGTGGCGGCCGCGCGTTCCACGGCGGTGCGCAGATCCGCGGCCGCACCGGCGTGGTCTTCGAGCGAGAGGCGCCACCGCGCGCGCAGGACGAGGAGTTCCGCCTGGGAACCCGTCGGGAGCCCCGCGACGGCCGCCTCGGACAGGCGGAGGGCCTCGGCCACGTGCCCGGCGTCCGTGCCGTGCAGGTAGAGCGTGGTGAGGGCGGAGATGAGCTCGGGCAGGAAGGCCGTCGGATCCTCATCGGCGAGGGTCCGGAAGATCCGGACGGCCTCGGCGCTGGAGGCGAGGGCCGCCGGCCGGGCCGCCGCGCGGGTCTGCTGGATGGCGAGGTTGTTGAGTGCGCCGCCGAGCCTCGGCAGGAAGACGCGATTGCCTCGGGACAGGGTGCGGTAGAGCCGGACGGCTTCCGTGACCGAGACGAGGGCCGCCTCGTGGTCCCCGACGTTGCTCTGCCGGTTGGAGAGGCTGTTGAGGGACCCGGCGAGGTCGGGGAGGAAGACCGTGTCGGCGGCGAGTGCGCGCCGGATGCCGACAGCCTCCGTGATGGACGCGAGGGCTGCCTCGTGGTCTTCGCTGTTGCTCTGCTGGATGGAGAGGTTGTTGAGGGACCCGGCGAGGTCGGCACGGAATACGGGGTGGTCGGGGACGAGCGAGCGGTAGAGCCGGACAGCCTCGGCGCTGGAGGCGAGGGCCCCCTCGATGTCGCCGGTGTGGCTCTGCTGGATGGAGAGGTTGTTGAGGGAGGCGCTGAGGTCGGGTAGCAGGACGGGGTTGTCCCCGGCGAGGGCGCGGTAGAGCTGGACGGCTTCGGTGCCGGCGGCGAGGGCGGCGGTGAAGTCCCGTACGTCGCCCTGCTGGGCGGCGAGGTTGTTGAGGGAACCGGCGAGTTCTACGCGGAAGACGGAGTTGCGGTGAGCCAGGGCGCGGTAGATCCGGACGGATTCGGCGCTGGCTGCCAGCGCCGCCGCGCGGTCCCCAATGTTGCTTCGCTGGACGGCGAGGTTGTTGAGCGAGGAGCCGAGTTCGGGAAGGAAGGCCTCGGGGTTCTCCTCGGCCAGAACGCGCCGGATGAGAACGGCTTCGGTGGTGGTGGCCAGCGCCGCCTCGTGATCGCCGGTGCTGCTCTGCTGGACGGCGAGGTTGTTGAGGGACCCGGCGAGATCGGGGCGGAAGGCGGCGGGGTTGTCCTCGGCCAGGGCGCGGTAGATCCGGACGGCCGCGGTGCTGGAGGCGAGGGCCGCGCGACGCAGGCCGGTGTTGCCCTGCTGGATGGAGAGGTTGTTGAGGGCGGAGGCCAGGTCGGGGCGGAAGGCGGCGGGGTTGTCCTCGGCCAGGGCCCGGTAGCGTGTGACGGCTTCGATGCTGGAGGCCAGAGCCGATGTGAGGTCCCCGGTCTCGCTCTGCCGGTTGGCGAGGTTGTTGAGGGATCCGGCCAGGTCGGGCCCGGCGGCCGCCGGGTTCTCGTCGGCCAGAGTGCGGCGGATGCCGACGGCCTCGGTGATGGATGCCAGGGCCGCCGTGAACTGCCCGGCGTTGCTCTCCTGGACGGAGAGGTTGTTGAGGGACGAGGCCAGGTGGGAACGGTAGGCGGGATTCGCGCGGGTGAGGCCGCGGTAGTGCTCGACGGCTTCGGTGATGGACCGGAGCGCGGCGGGGCGGTCCCCGGTGTTGCTCTGCTGGTTGGAGAGGTTGTTGAGCGAGGAGGCGAGAGCGGGGAGGAAGGCCGCGGGGCTCTCGTCGGCCAGGGTGCGGTAGAGCCGCACCGCTTCGCTGATGGACCGGAGCGCGGCGCGGCGGTCCCCCGTGTCGCTCTGCTGGTTGGCGAGGTTGTTGAGGGATCCGGCGAGGTTGAAGAGGAACGCGGCCGCGTTCTTCTCGGTGAGGGTGCGGTAGAGCTGGACGGCTTCGGTGCTGGAGGCCAGGGCGGCCGCGCGGTCGCCGGTCTCGCTCTGCTGGATGGCGAGGTTGTTGAGGGAGGACGCCAGGTCGGCGCGGAAGACCTCGGGGACCTCCTCGGCCAGTGCGCGGCGGATACGAACGGCCTCGGTGATGGAGGCCAGGGCGCCGGTGCGGTCGCCGGTGCTGCTCTGCTGGATGGCGAGGTTGTTGAGTGAGGAGGCGAGCTCGGGGAGGAAGGAGCCGGGGTTGTCCCGGGCGAGGGCGCGGCGGATCCGGACGCCCTCGACGCCGGAGGCCAGGGCCGCGGCGCTGTCTCCCGATTCGCTCTGCCGGTTGGACAGGTTGTTGAGGGCCCCGGCGAGGTACGTGAGGAAGGTCGCGGGGTCCTCGTCGGCCAGGGTCCGGTAGAGCTCGACGGCTTCGATGTTGGACGCCAGGGCGGCGGTGTGGTCTCCGGTGTCGCTCTGCCGAACGGAGAGGTTGTTCAGCCACACGGCCCGGGCCATCCGGGCCGCCTCCGACGGGTCGGCGTAGTCGTCCGGTTTCGAGCTCTCGGTCGCGATCAGCGCGAGGCCGCGCAGGGTGCTGTGGCCCGTGGGTACGGTGGCGGCCAGTTCGGCCAGGGGCAGGGGGGTGTCCTGCGCCGTCGCCAGGCGTTCCAGGGCACGGATGAAGACTCCGCCCTGGGTGGCGGCGACTCCGAGGGCCGGGCTCCACAGGTCGGGGACCGCGCGCAGGGCGGCGTGCGCGATGTCCGTGGCGGCCGAGCCGCCGTCCGCTCTGGAGAAGCGGGACACGCTCACGCACGCGTTCAGGCGTTCGCGTTCGTCCGCCGCGCGCAGGCAGTCGCGCAGGAGGGCGTGGTCGGCGCCGAACACGGACGCCGCCAGATGGGAGCCCAGGGGGTCCGGGCGGACGGCCAGGGTGCCGTCCTCCGGGGTGGAGGGCAGGAGGTCGGCGAAGAGGGCCGCTATCTGGTCCCGGCGGCCGGCGTCCTTGGCGAGCTCCCCGATCGCGCTGAGGCTGTGGTCCAGGCGCTCCGCCGTCGGGGCCACCAGGCTGAGGCAGGCGCCCGCCTCGCGCAGGACCGCCTTCGTCCGTTGCGAGGGCTTGCCGATCTGGGACTGGTACGCCCGGACCCAGTAGCCCAGTTCGTGGTCGAGGATCCGCTCGTAGAGCTTCTCCTCCGACTCCGGTGTCTTGCCGGCGCTCCCCGGCTGGGCGTCCAGCCAGGCCAGCATCACCAGGTCCAGCGTGGTCCACCGGCCGGAGTTGGGGTCCGGGGGCGGCTGGTGGCCCAGGGCGGCGGCCTCGGAGCCGCCGAAGGAGCGCAGCGCCGCGCGGTAGACGCCCGTCTGGCGCGGGTGGCGGGCGGCCAGGGCGCTGTCGTGCAGGACGTACGGGTGGCCGTCCTCCTTGAGGGCCACCGCGATCTCCTCCTCCCACCAGCCGCTCACGGTGCGCGCGGTCAGCAGCAGGCAGGTGGGCGCCGTGCGGTGGCGCAGTGTGCGCAGGACGTTGATGACGTCTGCGGACTTGCGGTCCTCCACGTAGTCGACGACCACCAGCAGCGGGGACTCGACCTCGCTGAGCCAGGCCCGGTCCTGGGGGTCGGGGTCGCGGACGAGGAAGCCGGCGTACCAGTTCGAGCCCGCCAGCTGGTGGGCGAGCTCCGCCGCCAGGCGGGTCTTGCCGGCGCCGCCGACGCCGTGGAGCAGGGCGATCCGGGTGCGCGGTCCGAGCGGGTCCGGAGCCTGGAACCAGTCCCGCAGGAAGTCCAGTTCGTCCCGGGGGTGGAAGCGGATGGCGTCGTGGCGGGCCCACAGGAGCCGCAGGGGGCCGCTGTCCGCCCCCTCGTCCTGCGGCACCGGCAGGTAGGGGGGTGCCAGCACGTCGGTGGTGGGGCGGTGGGGGAGGGGGTGGGGCTCGATGTGCCCGTAGCCCAGTCCCACGTCGAGCGTCACCGTCCAGCGGTCCTCGGCCGCCTCCCGCAGCAGCTGCGCGCCGTACGCGACCGACTGGTCCCAGGTCTGGCGCACCCGCCGCCGGGGGTCGAGCGCGTCGGCGCGGGCGGCGACGCCCGTGATGTCGACGGCGGCGAACGCGCCGCCGGACGTCTCGTCCTCGGCGAGCAGGTCGGTGAAGTCCGGCGGCAGCGTGTTCCAGTCGGGGTCCTCCTCGTCGCCCCGGTAGTCGCGGTGGGCGCGGTTGGACCAGTTCCCGTCGAGCCACACCGCCACCAGCGCGTGCGCCGGATCGCCGGGCCGCGCACCGGCCAGGACGACGATCAGCGGGTGGAGTCCGGCGTCCAGGCAGGCGCCGGCGAAGGCCACGGCGAGGTCGAGGCAGGTGCCGTGGCGCGGCCGGCTGAGGACCTGGTCCGGGGGCCGGACGGTCTGCCGGCCCGGATCGCTGGTGGTCGGTTCGTCGGCGTACTGGACACCGAGGGCGGCGAAGGCCTCGTACAGCGCGCGGGCCCGGTCCAGCGGCGGCCCGACGCCGGGGGCGGGCATGGCGGTGCCGAGCAGGTCGGCGGGCGTCCCCCGGGTGTGCTCCCCCTGGCGGCGCCGCTGGACGTACTCGATCAGGGTTCGGGCGTCGTGGCCCGCCCACCGGCGCCAGGCGGTCGTCACGCGCCCGCCTCCCGCCGCACGCCGGCTTCCGCTTCCCCGGGGTCGAGCACGCCCAGGACGTCCCGGGCCGCGAGCCGTCCCACCGCCGGCACCCCGGTCGCCGCGACCTCGACGGTGTACGTCCCCGAGCCGAGGGGCGGCAGAGCCACGGCCCACGTACCGTCGCCCGTCGCCGTGCACGGCAGCCAGCGCGTGCCGGCCCCCTTCGGGCCGTCGTGCGGGCGCGCCCGCACCAGTACCCGGGTCCGCTCGTCGGCCGGCGCCCCGAGCAGCGTCACGCCGATCGGCACGGGTTCGCCGGTCGCGACGGCCTCCTCCAGGTCGAGCCCGAGCCACGGCTCGTCCGGGCTGTCCCCCCGGACGGCATCGAGCGACTCACCCGCGTACTCGGCCAGTACGTCGACCACCACCGACGAGGACGCCAGGCCCATGTGCCGCTCCGCCACGGCCCTGCGGGCGCCCATGCCGTCCTGCTCGATCGGAATGGCCGAGATGGCGGGGACCGTCCCGTCGCCGTGCCAGTCCGCGTTGGGCAGCCAACGCGCCGGTTGTTTGAGCACGGTCAGCCCGGCAGGTGAGAGCAGGGCGTGCTGCAAGGTGGTGTGGCCGCGCCCGAAGACGGCCGTGACCTCGGGGGCGCCGGGGCCACGGTGCAGGGCGGTCCAGGCCGTCTCGATGTCCTGGTGCACGGCGAAGGCGTCCTTCGCCCGTGCCGCGAACGACGCGTCCCCGATGGTTCCCGCCGCCACCTCGTACGGGCTGAGGGGCTCCTCTCCGGCGCCACCGCCCACCATCGGGTAGCGGGGCAGGAGTTCGTACGCGGACGGCCACCCGCGCAGCACGCCGGTGAGGCCGGACAGCCTCCGGCCGCTCACGGACAGCCCGTTCCCCAGGACCTCCAGGGCCTTGGGGGCGCCCCGGTGCGGTGTCCCGAGGGTGATCAGCGCCGCACAGTCCGCGGCCCCGCCGAGCGGGCCCGTCCAGTAGCGGGCGACGAGGCCGCCCATGGAGTGCGCGACCACGATCACGCGCCGGCGGCGTGCGCCGGGGTGCTCGCCGTCGAGGCGGGCCGCGATGTCGGCCGCCAGCCGCTCGGCCGTGTGCTGGACGCTGCGCCGGAAGTCGTACGGGAAGAGGACGAGGTCGGCCCGCGTGTCGGGAGCGCGGCCGGGTACGGCGACGTCCACCCGTACGTCCTCGAAGTGGTTGCGGATCCCGCGGACCAGGCGGTCGTAGCCGGGGACCACGAACGGGCCGAGGACGGTGATGTCCGGTAACAGCCCGACCGGTACCAGGTCCGGGTGCCGGTCCAGCCCGAGCCGCTCCGGCCGGAAGGCCGCGCCGACGAGCCGTCGGCGGTGCTCGTCCCAGCGCGCGGCGCCCTCGGCGGTCCGCAGCACACTGCCGCCGATCCCGGGAACCACGACGACCAGATTCTTGAGACGCGGCATCGCGCTCCCCCCGTTCCCCACGGCCGTGCCGGTGCGTGACGGCCCTCGGAGCAGCAACGGTAGCGGCGGGGCGGGGCGGCCGGGCAGCCGTCGGCGGGTGCGGGATCGGGCGGGCCGGGAGGGGTGCGGAGGGGCGCGGAGCGTTCGGTCGGGCTGGGGCCGCAGGTGCGGAAACGATTGCACCTGCGGCTTCGGGGTGCGGGGGCGGGGGAGCGGGTCGTTTCCGCCGGGCTAGAAGTTCTCCGTTTCGTCCGCGAGGTGGCGCAGTACGTCCGTCAGGTCCTGGCGCCGCGCGAAGGCGGCGCGCTGGCGGTGCGCTCCCGAGCCGTCGCGCAGCAGGTCGGCCATCGTTTTCGCCGCATGGTCGAGGTCGCCGGTGGCGGCGAGTTCGGGGGCGACCAGCTCCAGCAGGGACTCCGCGAGGTCGGCCGCCGGGACCTCGGCCCCCGTGTACGGGTCGAGCCCGAACCCCTCCAATCCGTCGTGCGCCGCCCGCCAGCGGGCCAGGCGCAGCACGTCGTCCCGTACGACCGGCTCCGGACGCCGCTCCGCGATCTCCCGCAGGGCCGTGGCCACGAGGGCGCGGGCCAACTCGGCCTGGAGGACGGCCGTGTCGAGGTAGGGCGACATGTCGGGCGCCCGGATCTCCAGCGTCGGCCAGGTCCCGGAGGGGCGCAGGTCCCAATAGACCATCTTGGTGTCCAGGGCCGCCCCGGAACCCAGCAGGGTCTGCACCGAGCGCCGGAAATGGGCCGTGGACGTGAAGTGCGGGGGCGGCCCCGCCGAGGGCCAGCCCGACCAGGCCATCGCACGCCAGCTGGCGTGACCGGTGTCGCGGCCGCCCCAGAAGGGCGAGTTGGCGGCCAGCGCGATCAGGGTCGGCAGCCACGGCCGGACCCGGTTGGACACCGCGACCGCCGTGTCCACGTCGAGCGTGCCGACATGGATGTGGCGGCCGCAGCTGACCAGGGTGTCGGTGAGCGCGCCGAAGCGGCGGTGCTGCTCCCGCTGGCGCGGCTCGTCGTCGGTCAGGTGCAGCGGTCCCTCCACGGCCATCACCGGCGACGGCGCGGCCAGCAGCCGGCAGCCGTGCGCGCGCGCCGCCCGGCCGAGGGTCCGCCGCAGGGCGGCGAGCTCTTCCCGGAGGGCGGCCGCGGAATGGGCGATCGGGGTGGAGATCTCCACCTGGTAGCGCGTGCCCTCCGGGTGCAGCTCGCCCGGAAGCCCGGCGGCCGTGGCAAGGACGAGCGGGGCGGCCGGGACCACCCGGAAGGTGCCGGCGTCGACGAGGAGGAACTCCTCCTCGACTCCGACGGTGAGGGGGACCGTGGTGCGCACCGTGTTCTGCGCCGTTCCGGTGCGCGTGGTGCTGTTGCCAGGTTCGATCACTACGCCTCCCTGGACATACGAGTCTTTTCATCATGAGCGGAACACCAGGTCCGCAGCGCACGACGATTCGGTCAAATGCTCGATGCAGGTGGCGGGTTACCGGCAAGGACCGGTACGCGCCGGGAGCCCCGGGCCGCAAGGGGCGACTGTTGCGGATGTGTGAAGGGGGCAACGATCCCCTGGAGACGCCGGCGGCCCGGTGGTTACCATCCCCCGTGACCGGTACGACCTCTCCTCCCCGCCCCCCGCGGCGCGTCCTCGCCGACCTCACCCCGCTGCGCACGTCCCCGGACTACCGGCGGCTGTGGATCGGCGGCACCATCTCCTGGATCGGCCAGGCGATGACCGCGCTCGCGGTATCGCTCCAGGTCTACGACATCACCGGTTCCAGCTTCTGCGTCGGACTCGTCGGCCTCTTCTCGCTCGTCCCCCTGGTCGCCTTCGGCCTCTACGGCGGGGCCGTCGCCGACACCGTGGACCGCCGCGCGCTCGGCCTGTACAGCTCCCTCGGCGCCGCCGCCCTGTCGATCGCACTCGCCTCGGCCGCGCTGCTCGACTACCACCGGGTCTGGTTCCTGTACGCCGTCGTCGCGCTCCAGGCGGTCTGCGGGGCGCTCAGCGGACCGGCCCGTTCCGCGATGATCCCGAGGCTGCTGCCGGCCGCGCAGCTGCCCGCGGCCAACGCCCTGAACTCCGTCACCATGACCTCCGGGACCATGGCCGGCCCGATGCTGGGCGGGATGATCGTCGGCTGGTGGGGGTACCAGGCGGCGTACCTGATCGACGCCGTGACCTTCTGCGCCGCCCTGTACGCCATGTGGCGGCTGCCGCCGATGCGGCCGGACCGCGCCGAGGGAGCGCGGGGCCGGGCGTCCGTCCTCGACGGCCTGCGCTTCCTCGGGACCCGACCCAACATCCGGATGACCTTCTTCTCCGACCTGGCCGCGATGGTGCTGGCGCAACCGAAGGCGCTGTTCCCGGCCATCGCCGTGCTCTGGTACGGCGGCGACGCCAAGACCGTCGGCCTGCTGGTGGCGGCGCCGGCGTTCGGGGCGCTGCTGGGCGGGCTCCTCTCCGGCTGGCAGGGCCGCATCCGCCGGCACGGGCTGGCGATCCTCTTGGCCGTCGCCGCGTGGGGGCTGGCCATCGCGGTCTTCGGGCTCACCCGGAACCTCTGGCTCGGGCTGCTCTTCCTGGCCGCGGCGGGGTGGGCGGACACCGTCTCGATGGTGTTCCGCAGCACCATGCTCCAGGCCGCGACCCCGGACGAGATGCGGGGCCGCCTCCAGGGCGTCTTCATCGTGGTCGTCGCGGGCGGTCCGCGGCTCGGCGACTTCTTCGCGGGGACCGCCGCCGAGCTGGCGTCCCCGGCCATGGCGATCACCGGCGGCGGCCTGGGCTGCGTCCTGGTCCTGGGACTGCTCGCGCTCCGCTGGCGGGGATTCGCGCGGTACGACGCCAGGTCGCCGCGGGCTTAGACCGTCCCCGCGCTGTGCGGGGCCCGGGGGCCGGCGGGGCCGACGATGCCGCGCGCCACGCCGAGGGCCACCAGGTCCTGGGGGCGGACGCGGAGCTGCTCCGCCGTGTCCGCGGCGGCCTCCGGAGGGCGCTTGAGGATGGCCGCCGCCAGCTCGGGGGCGATCACCGAGAAGTAGCTGTCCGGCGTCACCCAGGTGTTCCCCGGCGCGGCCAGCGCGAGGGCGCCGCCGGAGCCGCCCTCGCCGATCAGCAGGGTGGTGACGGGGACGGCCGCCGCGGCCAGCGCCGCGAACGTGTCCGCGATGGCCGCGCCCGCGCCCGCGTGCTCGGCGGCGGCGTCGTTGGCGGCGCCCGGGGTGTCCACCAGGGTGAGGACGGGGATGCCGAGCCGGTCCGCGAGGCGCACGAGGCGGGCGGCCGTACGGTAGCCCGCCGGGCGGGTCGCGGTGCCGCACTGGGCGGCGTACGCCACGGCTTTGCCGTCCCGCAGCCCGAAGCCGCACAGCATCCCGGGGTCGGTGCCGCCCGCGCGGTCCCCGGACAGGGGCAGCCGGAGTGCGAAGTACGCGTCCAGGTACGCCTCGGCGCGCGGCCGCCGCGGATCGCGGGCCTGGCGCACCGCGTCCCAGCCGGTGGCCGGAGGCGGTACGTCGGCCAGCGCGGCCGGCGGCTCGACGGGCCCGCGCGGGCGGGGCGCCGTCAGGACGCGGAGCCAGTCGGCGAGGGTCCCGGCGAGCTCCTCCCGGGGGACCACGGCGTCCACGTGCCCGGCGGCGTACTGGCCCTCAGCGGTGTACGCGGCGGGGTCCGCGTCCGCCGGGCGCACCCGGGACCCGGCGAAGCCGACCTGGGCGCCGGGGAGCGCGAGGACCACGTCCGCACCGGCGCCGAGCGTGGCCCAGCCGCCGCCCGTCGTGGGATCGCGCAGGACGGCGAGCTGGGGGAGCCCGGCGGCGCGGGTGAGGACCGACTGGCGGGCCACGCGCTGGAGCTGGGTCAGCGCGAGCATGCCCTCCTGCATGCGGGAGCCGCCGGTCGCGACGAGGGAGACGAGGGGCAGGCGCCGCTCGCGGGCGTGGGCGTAGGCGGCTTCGAGGAGGTCGCCGGTGCGTTCGCCGAGCGAGCCGCCGAGGAAGCCGAACTCGAAGGAGACGACGGCGGCTTCGCGGCCGCCGATGCGGGCGGTGCCGGCGACGACGGACTCCTGCTCGCCGGTGTGCGCGACGGCCCGGGCGCGGGAGGCGTCGTAGCCGGTCCAGCCGAGCGGGCCGTCAGGCGCCGACGCGCGTGCGGGGGGCGGGAGTTCGGCGAAGCTGCCGGGGTCGGACACGGAGGCGATGGCCGCGCGGGCCGAGGGGCGGGTCGTCGTCACGGGGCCACCCTAGGGGGCGGGGGTCCGGGGGCGGGCGCCCGCGCCTCAAAGGCGGGCGGCCGGGGGACTACAGCGCCGATTCCCAGGTCGCCGTCGTGCCCCGGGCCCCCGACTCCGTGCGGCCGTCGTCCGCGACGGCCAGCCGGACCCGGGACGGGTCCGCGTCGACCCGCACCTCGATGGAGGTGACCCCGCTGCGCCGGTGCGCCGCCGCCAGCGCGCCGCGCAGCGCCGCCAGGAGGTCGCCCGCCACCGGTTCCGGGAGCAGCGCGTCCACCGCGCCCGAGAAGTGGACCGAGGGCTGGAAGCCCAGCAGGACCGCCGCCCCGCCCGTCTCGCGCAGGACCCGCCCGCGGAAGGTCGTGGGGGCGTCGGTCGGCGGCTGCTGGAGGGCGAAGATCGCGGTCCGGACCTCCTGGATGGTGGAGTCCAGCTCGTCCACGGCGCGGCCCAGCTCCTCGCCGACGGTGTCATCCGCCGCCGCGATCGAGGACCGGCGCCGGGTGCTCTCCAGCATCATCTCCGTCGCGAACAGCCGCTGGACCACCAGGTCGTGCAGGTCCCGCGCGATCCGGTCGCGGTCCTCGTACACGGCCAGCTGCTCCCGGTCGTGCTGCGCGTCCGCCAGGACGAGCGCCAGCGCCGCCTGCGAGGCGAACTGCGAGGCCAGCAGCCGGTCCACGGCGTCGTAGGGGGGCCCGCCCCGGACCCGCGGCAGGGCCAGGGTGCCGATCAGCTGGCCGCCGCTCTGGAGCGGGAGCATCATGCTGGGGCCGAAGCGTTTCCGCACGTGCGTGGTCATCCGCGGGTCGGTCGCCGAGTCCTCTATGAAGACGGCCTCCCCGCCCAGGAGCTGCTCCAGGACCGGTGAGCCGGGGGCGATCGCCGTCCCGACCAGGTCGCCGGGGTCCCCGTGGGTGGACGCGGCGACGATCTCCATGCCGCCCTGCGGGGTCGGCTGGAGCACCACGCCGGCGGCCGCGTCCGCCAGGATCCGGGCCTGTTCGGCCACGCACATCAGGGCGTCCGCCGCCGGGCTGCCGGCCAGCAGGGCCGTGGTCACGGCGGCCGCGCCCTCGATCCAGCGCTCCCGGCGACGCGCGGTCTCGTAGAGCCGGGCGTTGCCGATCGCTATGCCCGCCTGCGAGGCCAGTACGCGTACCAGTGCCAGGTCGTCGTCGGTGAAGGGGCCGCCGCCCCGCTTCTCGGTGAGGTAGAGGTTGCCGAACACCTGCGTGTGCACCCGGATGGGGACGCCGAGGAAGCTGCGCATGTGCGGGTGGCCCGGCGGGAAGCCGGCCGCGCGCGGGTCGCGGGTCAGGTCGTCCAGCAGGAGCGGGCGCGGATCGGCGATCAGGGCTCCCAGCAGGCCGGAGTGTCCGTCGGGAAGCCGGGGGATCGCGGCCCGCTCGGCCCGCGTCATCCCGGCGGTGAACAGGTCGGTCAGCCGGGCGCGCTCGGGGTCGACGACCCCGAGCGCTCCGTAGCGCGCCGCGCAGAGCTCGGCCGCCGAGTCCACGATGTGCTGGAGGGTGGCGTGCAGCTCCAGTTCGGAGCCGACGCTGAGCACGGCCTCCAGCAGCGCCGGGAGGCCCGCTCGCTCCTCCTCGTCGTACGCGGCTCCGGGCCCGGTTCCCGCTCCGGTCCCGAGCGCCGGGCCGGACCCCCGCTCCGGTTCGGAAGGGGTCATACGGCCAGCGGGTTGAGGACCATCGGGGAGATCTTCCCTTCGAGCATCGCGCCGAGACCGAGGACGGCGCACACGTCGGGCCGTTCCGCGATGGCGACGGGCATTCCGGTGGCGTCGCGCAGCATCTGGTCCAGGCCCGGCAGCAGGGCGCTGCCGCCCACCATCATGATCCCCCGGTCCGTCAGGTCCGCGACCAGGTCCGGCGGGCAGTCCCGGAGCACCTTGCCGATGCCGTCGAGGACGGTGGTCAGCGGGGTGTGGATGGCGTCCCGGACGGCCGCCGTGTCCACGTGGACGGAGCGGGCCAGGCCGGTGGCGACGTCGCGGCCGTGGATGAGCGTGGAGGCCGGACCCTCCGCGGTGATGCCGTTGCCGTGCAGGGCCAGCTGGAGCGGCCGGACGGCCTGGCTGGGCAGCATCAGCTCGTGGGCGTGGCGCAGGTGCTGGACGACCGCGTGGTCGATGGCCTCGCCGCCGACCGGGATCCGCTGGGCGGTGACGATCGACCCGAGGGAGAGGACGGCCACCTGCGTGGCCGCCGCCCCGCACACCATGATCATCGTCGCGGTGGGCTGCTCCACGGGCAGGCCGCAGCCGACGGCGGCCGCGATCAGGGTGTCGACCAGCTCGACGCGGCGGGCGCCGAGGCCGACGAGGGTTTCGACGGTGGCCCGCTGGGCCAGCGGGTCCGCGTCGTGCGGGGTGCAGGCGGCCGCTCGCAGCCGCGGCTTGCGGCGCAGGGCGCGCCGCAGCTTCTCGCCGAGGAGGTGACGCAGCATCCGCTGGGCCATCTCGATGTCGACGACGGTGCCGCCGGAGACGGGGCGTACGACCCGGATGTAGTCGGGCGTGCGGCCGGTCATCCGCTCGGCGAAGGTCCCGACGGCGATCAGCGCGCCGGTCCGTGTGTTCACCGCTGCCACGCTGGGCTCGTCGACCACCAGGCCGGCGCCCTTGACGTACACGCGGGTCCGGGCTGCTCCCAGGTCGACGGCGACGTGGCAGCGACGCAACTGCTCAAGACTGACGGTCACGGCAGATCCTCCCGAGAGCGCTGACGCAAGTGGACCGGCGGAATGCCGGTCGCTTTTCGTATCTTCTCGGGCATGTCGGACTTGCCGCCCCTTCTGATGCTCCGGCCGGGGGGTCCGGCGGGCGGCGCGTCCCGGGTGTGTCGCGGCTGCATGGGGGTGGATTTCTGTACCGACAGGCAGCACCATGCGCGCACCACACGCGCTACTCGCGCGTAACAAGGTATTGGGGGCCCGATGCTGACGACCCGCCAGAGACTGATGGCGCTCGTGACGCTCTGCCTTGCGCTGCTCGCGGCCCTTCCGGCCCATGCGACCGAACGGGCCTCGCCCCGAACCGCTGACCAGGCATCACCGCGCAATCCCGTCGTCCTCGTGCACGGCTACAACGCCGACCCGGGCGTCTGGGGAAGCCTGCGCGAGGACCTGCGCGCCGCCGGGTACGCCGACTCCGAGCTCTTCTCCTGGGGCTACGACACGCACCGGTCCGTCAACGAGGTCCTGGCGGGGCAGCTCGCCGGGTACGTGGACGAGGTCCGCCGCCGGACCGGCGCGGCCGAGGTCGACGTCGTCGCGCACTCCTTCGGCTCGCTCGTCAGCCGCTGGTACGTGAAGTTCGGCGGCGGAGCGGCGGTCGTCGACCACTGGATCTCGCTCGCGGGGCCCAGCCGGGGCACCTCCACGGCGTGGGCCTGCGCCCTGTGGGACCAGGCGTGCCGGGACATGACCCCCGGTTCGTACGTGGTGAGGAACCTCAACGCCGGGGACGAGACCCCGGGCGCCGTGCGGTACGCGACCTTCTGGTCGAACTGCGACGAGGTGGTCAACCCGGACGACAGCGTGCCGCTGGCCGGGGCGGCCAACACGCCCGTCGGCTGCCTGGGGCACAACGACCTGCTCGGCGACGACGGCACCTCGGCGGGGATACGCGCCTTCCTCGCCTCCTAGGCCCCCTGGGCCTCCTGCGCCTGCCCCGCCTCCGCGCTCGCGACCCGCTGGAGCAGTCCGTACGTGAACTCCGCGACGTACGCCCGCCCCCGCGCCCGGAACGCGAGGCGCCAGCGCGTCGGCGCGGTGCCCTCCATGGGGCGCACCGGGGCGAAGGCCCCGGCCACCTCGTCCACCGTCGCCGACCAGGGCGCCAGATCCGCCGGCGACTCCAGTACGGGCCCCGGCGCGCCCGGGGCCCGTACCAGCCACTCGTTCCACACCGCCCCGTCCGGCGCCGCCAGCACCTCGAAGCGGAGGTCGGGCCAGAGCGGCACGCGCCAGGACAGCGCCTCGCACTCCAGGTCGCCGATCGCGCGCCGCTCGGTGGCCTCCGGCGGGCCCAGCACGGAGCGGTAGCGGGCCAGCGCGCCGCGCGAGCGGGGCGAGCGCACCATCGCCTGCCAGCGCTTGTTGGCCTCCCGCTGCTCCGCGAGCGAGGCGCCCAGCCGGTGCCGCGCCTCGTCGGCGAGCTGCGGCTGGAAATCGGCCATCCGCCGCAGGAGTACCAGTTGGAAGAAGGCCATGCCGAAGGGTCCCGGGGTGCCGGAGGGCGGTTTCGCTGTCATGGACTGAACCATTCCACACAGGATCCTTACGTTCCCGGGATACGGATGTTGCCGGGAACCACGTAGCCTGCGGGCGCCATGAACTACTGCCCCGCCTGCCGGAGGCACCTCAACGGCGCGCTCGCGTGCGCCGGGTGCGGAACCCCGGCCGAGTACCTGATGCCCGTCGCGCCCGCCGTGCCGGACGCCGCGCCAGCGGCGCCGGCGGGCGGGTACGCGCCGCAGTCCACGCTGGCCGACGTGTACGCCGACTCGCTCGTCGTGCTGTCCGTTCCGGACGAGCGCAGGGCCGGCGCGCGCCGCCGCTCCTCGCGGCGCAGACGCCGCCGGACCGTGCTGACCGTGGGGCTCGGCCTGCTGCTCGCGACCGGGGGGTCCCTGGCCGCGGCGCGGATCGCCACCGACGGGGAGCGCTCCGACCGGGCCGCCAAGGTGGAGCTGACCGACGACGCGGGTCCGCAGCAGCCGGCGCCCCTGCCGGAGGCGTCGACGATGGCCGCGCCGCCGCCCGTGGCGCCCGCGAAGACCACCGGGGCCGCCAAGGCCACCGGAATCGGTACGAAGACCCCCGCCCCCGGCGCCTCCGCCGACGGTACGGCGCCGCCCGGACCGCAGTCGCCGGACCCCGCCCCCGCCACCTCGGGGCCGGGGCCGAGCCCCACGGGAAAATCGCCGTCCGGCAAGCCGACGAAACCGGTGAAACCCACGCAGAGCCCGTCCGGGAGCGCGACGGCGACGGCGCCGGCTCCCGTGCCGTCCCCGACGGCGACCCCCGCCCCGCCCAAGCCGCCGTGTCAGTGGTGGAACATCTTCTGCTGACCCGCCGCGCGCGGAGGCCGGCCGGTCAGCCCAGCATCCGCCGCAGCAGGTCCCGCAGGACCGCGCGCTCCGCCGGGGACAGGCCCGCCAGCGGTTCCCGCGCGAAGTCCAGCGACTCGCGCAGCCGGTCCGCGGTGAGCAGCCCCTCCTCGGTGGGGGCGGCCAGCTTCACCCGGCGGTCGGCGGGGTCCGGGCGGCGCTCCACGAGGCCCCGGCTCTCCAGGCGGTCGACGATGCCGGTCACGTTCGACGGCTCGCAGCGCAGCCTCTGCGCGATCCGGCGCATCGGCAGCGGTTCCAGTGCCAGCACGTTCAGCACCCGGGCCTGGGCACCGGTCAGCTGGTGGCTGGCGGCCGCGTGCTCGTACTCCATGTGGTAGCGGGACACGACGTCGCCGATGAGCTCGACGACCTCAAGGGTCACTGGGTCTGCGCGACGACTGGGCATGGCCTCAGTCTACCCATTTACTTGACAACATGAAATATCCAGGCGCATGGTTGTTTCACGTTGTGAAGCATCTTCGTCAGGAGCCCGCATGTCTCAGATCCCCGCCGTCAGCCGCGAGTGGCACCTCGTCCGCCGTCCGCAGGGATGGCCCGTACCCGAGGACTTCGCCCTGCGCGAGGTGCCCGTGTCCGCCGAGCCCGCCGCCGGCCGCGTCCTGGTGCGCAACCTCCACATGTCCGTGGACCCGTACATGCGCGGCCGGATGAACGACGTGAAGTCCTACGTCCCGCCCTTCCGGCTGGACGAGCCGATGCAGGGCGGCGCCGTCGGTGAGGTCGTCGCCTCCGCCGACGAGCGCTTCGCGGTCGGCGACCACGTCCTGCACCACCTGGGCTGGCGCGAGTACGCGGACCTGGACGCCAAGCACGCCACCAAGGTCGACGGCGACCTCGCGCCGCTCTCGGCCTACCTCGGCGTCCTCGGCATGCCGGGCCTGACCGCCTACGCCGGACTCTTCGAGGTCGCCTCCTTCAAGGAGGGCGACGCCGTCTTCGTCTCGGGCGCGGCGGGCGCGGTCGGCAGCCTCGTGGGCCAGTTCGCGAAGATCAAGGGCGCGTCCCGGGTGATCGGCTCCGCCGGCTCGGACGAGAAGGTGACGCTCCTCACGGAGAAGTACGGCTTCGACGCCGCCTTCAACTACAGGAACGGCCCCGTCGGCGAGCAGCTGAAGGCCGCCGCCGCCGACGGCATCGACGTCTACTTCGACAACGTCGGCGGGGACCACCTGGAGGCCGCCATCTCCTCCCTGAACGTGCACGGCCGCGCCACGCTGTGCGGGGCGATCGCCCAGTACAACGCCACGGAGCCCACCCCCGGCCCGCGCAACCTCGCCCTCGTCATCGGCAAGCGGCTGCGCCTGCAGGGCGTCCTCGTCGGGGACCACGCCGGGCTCCAGGCGCAGTTCGTCGCGGACGTGGCCGGCTGGCTGCGGTCCGGTGAGCTGCGGTACGACGAGACGGTCGTCGAGGGCGTCGAGAACGCGACCTCCGCGTTCCTCGGCATGCTGCGCGGCGAGAACACCGGAAAGATGATCGTTTCTTTCACCGGTTAGGCTCAGTGCACACCGTCGTGACCGTGGGCGCGAGTCGCGGCGATTACCAGGAGGATCTTCTTACATGTCCATCCAGCAGTCCGATGTCGCGTACACCGCTGTCGCCACCGCCGAGAACGGCCGTGACGGCCGCGTCGCCACCCATGACGGCAAGCTCGACGTCGTCGTGAACCCGCCGAAGGAGCTCGGCGGCAGCGGCGAGGGCACCAACCCGGAGCAGCTGTTCGCCGCCGGCTACAGCGCCTGCTTCCAGGGCGCGCTCGGCGTCGTCGCCCGCAACGAGAACGCCGACATCTCCGGCTCCACGGTCACGGCCGAGGTCGGCATCGGCAAGAACGACGACGGCTTCGGCCTCATCGTGAAGATCTCCGCGGTCATCCCGAACGTGGACGCCGCCACCGCCAAGGACCTTCTGGAGAAGGCCCACCAGGTCTGCCCGTACTCCAAGGCGACCCGCGGCAACATCAGCGTCGAGCTCGCCGTCTGAGCAGGCGTTCGGCCACCGGAGGCCGCACCCCCCTCGGGGGGTGCGGCCTTCGCCGTAAACTGATCCGTATGCGTGATCTTGCGGGGGGTTTCCGGTATCTGCTGGCCGGACAGCGGTGGGTGTTCGGGCACGGCCGATGGTTCGGCTTCGGGCTGCTGCCCGGGCTCGTGTCGCTCGTCCTCTACGCGGGGGCGCTCATCGCCCTCTTCCACGGGGCCGACGACCTGACCGCGTGGGCGACCCCGGTCGCCGACGACTGGTCCTCGCCGTGGCAGGACCTCTTCCGCGGCTTCCTGACGGCCCTGCTCATCGGCCTCGGGCTGTTCGTCTCGGTGATCACCTTCACCGCGGTGACCCTGCTCGTCGGCCAGCCCTTCTACGAGTCCCTCTCGGGGCAGGTCGAGCGCAGCGAGGGCGGCGACGCCCCCGAGTCGGGGCTCCCCCTCTGGAAGGAGCTGTGGATCTCGGCGCGGGACAGCGTGCGGATCCTCGGCCGCGTGCTGCTGTACGGGGTGCTGCTGTTCGCCCTCGGCTTCGTCCCGGTGATCGGGCAGACCGTGGTCCCGTTCCTCGGGTTCTGCGTGTCCGGGTACTTCCTGACCCAGGAGCTCACCGCCGTCGCCCTCCAGCGGCGCAAGGTGGACCTGCGGGAGCGGCTGGTGCTGCTGCGCTCGCGGCGCATGCTGGTGCTCGGCTTCGGCGTGCCGCTGGTGCTGGCGTTCCTGGTGCCGCTGGTCGCCGTGTTCCTGATGCCGGGCGCCGTGGCCGGAGCCACGCTGATGGCGCGCGACCTGATGGGCGCCGCCGACCCGCGGGCGCTGCCGGGGTCCGGGACGCGGCTCCCGGCGCCCGCACCGGGCTTCGGCCCGCCCCCGCCGGGCTACGGCCCCGCCCGGGGCCACGACCCGGCGCCGGGCTACGGCCCCCCGACGGGCTCCTGACGCGGGCTCCTGACGCGGGCTCCTGACACGGGCTCCTGACACGGGTCGCTGACGCGGCTCGCCGACGCCGGCCGGGGCGGGGCGGGCCCTGTCCCGGCGGTGCTTTCGGCCAGGCTTCCGCGCGTCCGGGGCCCGATAGTATGCACGGCAGCAAGCGCCGCGGCAGTAGGGACGAAGCAGTGACAGTGAGCACCGAGGGGTCGGTGACCGTGCTGCCTCCGAACGGACCGGCCGCGTCCGACCATCCCCCGATACCGGCGGCACGGCGCGTGCCGCGGTCCCGGGGAGCACTCCTCCTTTTTGAGGCCGTCGTCGCGTTCGCCGCGGCCCTCGTCCTCCCGCTGCTGGCCCGCGGCTTCGACTTCAACCCCCTCAACAGGATCGCGCAGGTCAGCGGCCTCGCCGCGCTCCAGCTGCGGTTCGTGCTGCTCGGCCTGCTGTGTGTCGCCGCGGTCGCGCTCGCGATGCGGCTGCGCGCAGGCCGCCACTTCGACCTGACGGCGCGTTTCGCCGCCGCCGCCATCGCGGGCCTGGCCAGCGGATTCGTCGCGGCGGGCGCCGTCCTCGCGCTCCACGGCACACCCTGGCCGATGTTCGGCCTCAACGGCGACAGCGGCCGCATCGTCGAGTGGGCGCACGCGGTGGCCAACGGCCGCCCGTCCGGCTCACCGGTCTACCCGCCCGCCCCGCTGCACACCCTCGGCTACTACGCCGAGTGGTTCCGCGGCGGGAACACGGCGTACGCCTTCAAGGACCTCCAGATCCTCGGCGCCGCCGCCTTCGGACCGCTGGTCTACCTCGCCTGGCGCCTGCTGCTCAGCCCGGTCCGCGCCCTCGCCTTCGGCGTGGCGCCCGCCTTCGCGCTCATCGACACGTACAAGCCGTACAGCCAGACCGTCCTCGTGCTGCTGGTCCCCGTGCTCGTGGCGCTGGTGGTGTCCCTGCGCCGCAGCGGGACGGACGGCTGGCGGCCCCTGCTCCTCAAGGGCGCGGGCTTCGGCGTACTCCTCGGCGTCCTGTTCCTCACCTACTCGGGCTGGTTCCTGTGGAGCGCGGCGGGCGTGCTGTTCGCCGCCCTGCTGTACTTCCCGTGGCGCACCGGCCGGCTCAAGGGCGCGGCCTTCCTCGGCGCCTCCCTGGCCGGCTTCCTCGTCGTCGCCGGGCGCTACCTGGTGGTCATGCTGACCGAGGGGCAGACCACCAAGGACTACAACTTCCGGTTCGACAACTTCACCGACCCGGCCTACTACCTGATGTGGCGCACCGACATGCCCGGCAAGGTCGGCGAGTGGCCGCTGCCCGGCGAGTACGGCGGCGTCGGCCTCTTCGCCCTCCTCACCTTCGTCTGCCTGGGCGCCGCGATCTGGCTCGGCATCCGCCGGCCCATGGTCGTGACCATCGCGGCCATGTTCATCAGCGCCTGGGTCATGCGGATGTTCATCGCCTCGAACATGTACGAGACCCAGACCGTGCAGCTCTACACCCGCACCAACAACCAGCTGCTCTACTGCGGCCTGCTGCTGTGCGCGCTGGTCGCCCACCTGGTCTCGCAGCGGATGGCCGCACGCCGCACCGCCGAGGAGGCCGCGGGCGCCGCCGCAGGTCCGGCCGTCGGCCGCCCCGAGGGCTCCGGGCTCCCGGCCCGCGAGGGCGCGGTGATCGGCACCCTGTGCGCGCTGCTGCTGCTCCTGGGCACCGTCTCCTCCTCGATGGCCGACCGCTACATGCCGGCCCAGGACGGTACGTACCGGATCCTGCCCTACGTCTCGCACACGATCACCGAGCAGGACGGCAGCTGCCCGCGGTTCGCCCCCGGCGGCACGTGCTCCAAGGACGGCGACCAGAGCTGGCTCGACTACATCCGATGACCCGAGGGAACAGATGATCTCCGCACTGACGCGGCTGGCCGACTGGTCCGCCCGGACGCCCAAGCGGCTCTGGCTGGTCTCGTTCGCCCTCTTCTTCACCCTCGCCGGCTCCTGGGCCGCGGCCTCGCCCATCGGCAGCAGCCCGGACGAGCACGCGCACTTCATCCGCGCCGCCGCCGTCGCCCGGGGCCAGATCGGCGGACCCGAGGTGATGGTCCCGCACTACGTCGCGGGCATCGAGGGCGAGTTCGCCGAGACGGGCGTGCGGCTCCCGGAGTGGTACAAGCAGCTTCCGTCGCTGCACGAGTGCTACTCCTGGCACGAGGACGAGCCCGCCTCCTGCGCGCCCGCCGTCGCGGGCTCCGAGAAGACCGTCCAGGTCACCACCGCCGCCGGCCGGTACCACCCGGCGTACTACCTGGCGACCGGCTGGCCGAGCCTGCTCGTCGACGGCCCCGCGGGGCTGTACCTGATGCGCCTGGTGTCGGCGCTGCTCTGCTCGGCCCTGCTGGCCGGCGCGGTGGTCACGGCCTCCGAGTGGCGGCGCCGCTCGCTGGCGGTGCTGGGCGTCCTCGCCGCGGCCACACCGATGACCCTGTACATGGCGGGCATGGTCAACCCGAGCGGTGGGGAGATCGCCGCCGGCATCCTGGTGTGGACGGCCCTGCTGTCCATCACGATGTCCCCCGACCCGGCGCTGCTCAACCGCCGGCTGGCGCGGCTCGGCATCGGCGGGCTGGTGCTGATCAACATCCGGCCGCTGGGACTGATCTGGTTCGCCGGGGCGCTGGTCTTCGGTCTGCTGCTGGCGCGCCGGCGCGGCCTCCTGGGCTCGGTGTTGCGCCGCAAGGCCCTCTGGCTGTGGACCGCCCTGCTGGGCGCGGCCTCGGCCGGGGCGCTGCTCTGGGCGCGCGCGCACCCGGACAACTCGGTGATCGACATCCCGGACAGCCTCACCACCGTGACGGCCGCCAAGCAGACCCTCGGCAACACCGCCACCTACGTCCAGCAGATGCTCGGCTACTTCGGCTGGCTGGACACCCCCGCGCCCGCCCTCACCTGGGAGGTCTGGCTGGGCGTGATCGCCGCGCTCGTCGTGCTGGCGCTCGCCTACGGCCGCTTCCGCGAGACGCTGGCGGTCCTGGGCATGCTGGTGGGCATCGTGCTGCTACCGGTGGTGGCGCAGGCCTCGCAGGCGGAGAAGATCGGCATGGTGTGGCAGGGCCGCTACCTGCTGCCGTTCGCCGTGGGCCTGCCCCTGATGGCGGTGCTCATCTGCGCGAGCCGGGCACCGGACCGGGGCTTCCCCTGGCGCCGGATGGTCGGGTTCGCCGCCGCCGGGCTCACGCTCGCGAACGTGGCGGCCTTCTTCTGGACGCTGCGCCGGTTCGCCGTCGGCACCTCCGCCTCGTGGGTGCCCTCCCCGGCGCACTGGGCCCCGCCCGGCGGCTGGGTGCTGTGGACCGGTGTGTACGCGGTGACCGCGCTGGCCCTGCTCGTACCGGCGCTGCAGTCGGACCGGGTCCCCGCCGCCGGTGAGGACGCGGACACCGACGGCGCGCGCTCCGGGCGGCATTCGCGCGTTCCCGAGTTCCTCTGACCGGGCCCGCCCCCCGGAGCCGGCGTGAGTGCCGCGGCCCCCGCACCCCCGTACCGGCGGGTGCGGGGGCCGCGCCGGTTCAGGCGCCGATGTCCGCCGTCACCACCGAGGGGGTGCGGTCGTCCGCCTCGGCGAGCAGCGCGCCGCCGGGCGCCCAGACGGCCGCGCCGCCGCAGCCGGTCCACGGCCCGGCCGGCCCCACGTGGTTGGCGAGCACGACGTACAGCCCGTGGTCCCTCGCGATGCCGGGGTGGACGGCGGCGCGCTCCCGTACCCCCGCGCCCGTCCCGTACAGGGAGCTGGCCAGGTGCACCCGGCAGCCGTCCGCCGCGGCCCGGCCGGGCAGTCGCGGGAAGTGGTTGTCGAAGCAGACGCCCAACGAGAAGCGGATCCCTGCGAGCTCGAAGCGCCCGTCGTCGCCGCCCGCCCGGAAGACGTCCCGCTCCTGCTCGTAGAGGTGCTGCTTCGCGTACGTCGTCACGTGCGCGCCGTCCGCGTCGTGGACCAGCGTCGCCAGAGCCGGGAGGGGGCCGTCCGTGCGCAGCGCGACGTTGACCGCGGTGGCGACGCCGGCCGAGCGCACCGGGTCCAGCCGGGGGTCGTCGGGCTCCATCCACAGTCCGGGATCGGCGGCCAGCGCCGGCAGTTCGTAGCCGGTGAGCGTGAGCTCGGGGAACACCACCAGGGCGGCCCCCTCCTCACGGGCCCGGACGGCGAGGCCGGCGGCCCGGCCGGCGTTGGCGCGGACGTCGGCGGGGACACAGGTCAGCTGGGCTGCGGCGATCTTCACGGGCCCAGCATCCCAACTGCCCGCGGCGCGGCCCTCAGGGGGCCGCCGGTCCGCGCAGCAGGGTGAGGAAGGACCGGAAGGCGCCGGGCATGTCCACCGACTCGGGGGCCAGCAGCCACTGGTACTGGAGGCCGTCCATGACGGCCGTGAGCAGCGGCGCGGCCTGCTCCGGGGTCAGTCCCGAGGGCAGGCGCTCGCCGAACTCGGCGCGCAGGACGGTGGCCATCTCCGCGCGGACCTGCGCGTAGCGCGCGGTGAAGAACTCGCGGGCCGGATGGCCGTCGGTGACGCTCTCGCCCAGCAGCGCCGAGAAGGTCTGGACGATGCCCGGGCGCATGGCGTTGTAGTCGACCAACGAGGCCAGCAGGTCGAGGCGCCAGGTGTCGGCCGCGGCGCGGGAGCCGCCGCCGGTGTCCCACCGGTCGCGCTCCTCCAGGACCGCGACGAGCAGCGCCTCCTTGGTCGGGAAGTAGTGCAGCAGTCCCTGCTGCGTCAGGCCCACGCGCTCCGCGACCGCGCCCAGGGCCGCGCCCCGGTACCCGCGCTCCGCGATCACCTCGACGGCGGCCCGCAGGATCTCCCCGCGCCGCTCCTCGCTCCTCGCCCTGGCCATCGACCGGCACCCCTTCTCCGCCCATCCCTGTCAGCAGGACCGTACGGCACATAAAAATCACGAAGGCATAACGAACCCTACCGCTCTACAGGTATCGGGTCCACGATGGGGGCGCCCACCGCCCCACCGCCCCACCGCACGCCCCACCCGCACATCGACCGCACCGCACCCCGAACTGCACGCACCGCACCCAGCGAGGAGGCTCGGCCGTGACCGATGCCGATCAGGTCCGCGAAGACGCCGTGGAAGCGGCACTCAGGAAACTCGACCTCGACACCAGGACCCGCCTCCTGGCCGGCCAGGACATGTGGTCCCTGCCCGCGCTGCCGGAGATCGGGCTGGGGTCCCTGGTCATGTCCGACGGTCCCGTCGGGGTGCGCGGCGTGCGCTGGACCGCCGACGACCCGTCCGTCGCCCTGCCCTCACCGACCGCGCTCGCCGCCGCCTGGGACCCGGCGCTCGCCCGCCGCGCCGGCCGGCTCCTCGCGCAGGAGGCCCGCCGCAAGGGCGTGCACGTCCTGCTCGCGCCCACCGTCAACCTGCACCGCTCACCACTCGGGGGACGGCACTTCGAGTGCTACTCCGAGGACCCGTACCTCACCGGCGCCATCGGCAGCGGCTACGTCAGCGGCGTCCAGGACGGCGGGGTCGGCACCACCGTCAAGCACTTCGTCGGCAACGACGCCGAGACCGACCGCTTCACCGTCGACAGCGTCATCGCCCCGCGCCCGCTGCGCGAGCTGTACCTGGCGCCCTTCGAGGCCATCGTCGCCAACGCCCGCCCCTGGGGCATCATGACCGCCTACAACCAGGTCAACGGCACCACGATGACCGAGCACCGACACCTCGTGAACGAGGTCCTGCGCGGGGAGTGGGGCTTCGACGGCTGCAACGTCTCCGACTGGATGGCCGCCCGCTCCACCACCGGCGACATCGGGGGCGGCATGGACGTCGCCATGCCCGGTCCGGCCACCGTCTACGGCCCCGCCCTCGCCGAGGCCGTACGGGCCGGGGAGGTCCCCGAGTCCGCCGTGGACGCGGCGGTGCGCAACGTACTGCGCCTGGCCGCCCGCGTCGGCCTGCTGGACGGCGTCCCCGCCGTCGTCACCGAGCCCCCGGCCCCCGTCGACGGCCAGGCCCTGGCCCGCGAGCTCGCGGCCCGCGGCTTCGTCCTCCTCCGCAACGAGGCCCTCTCCGGCGGGGCCGCGGCCCTGCCGCTCGACACCGGCGCCGGCCGGACCGTCGCCCTGGTCGGAGCAGCCGCCCGCGACGCCCGCGTCCTCGGCGGCGGCTCCGCCACCGTCTTCCCCGAGCGGATCGTCTCCCCGCTCGACGGGCTCGCCGCCGCCCTGCCGCAGGGGGCGCTCACCTTCACCGTCGGCGCCGACCCCTCCGACGAGCCGGCCCCGGCCGGCAAGGGCTTCGAGCTGCGCGCCGTCTGCCGCGACGCGTCCGGCGCCGTCATCGGCGAGGGCTCCCTGCCGACCGGCCAGGTCCAGTGGATCGGCGACGACCTGCCCGCGGGTGCCTCGTACGAGACGATGGCGAGCATCGAGGTCACAGGTACGTTCCTGCCGCGCGAGAACGGTGAGCACGTCTTCGGCACCCGGGGACTGGGGGCCTTCGCCCTCGCCGTCGGCGGGGAGGTCCGCTGGGAGGGCGTCCAGGAGATGGGCGAGGAGGCCGATCCCTTCGAGGCGTTCTTCGGCGCCCCCAGCGAGCGCGCCCGGGTCGACCTCGCCGAGGGGGAGCCGGTCGAGGTGTCGCTGACCTACCAGGTCCCCGACATGAGCGCGCTGCCGCTCCGCGCCGTGATGTTCTCGCTGCTCCACCTCGGGCCGCGGCGCGACGGGGACGAACTGATCGCCGAGGCCGTGGCGGCCGCCCGCGCCGCGGACACGGCCGTCGTGGTCGTCGCCACCACCGAGCGGGTGGAGTCCGAGGGCTTCGACCGCGCGGACCTCCGGCTCCCGGGCCGCCAGGACGACCTGGTCCGCGCCGTCGCCGCGGCCAACCCGAACACCGTGGTCGTCGTCAACGCCGGTTCCCCCGTCGAGCTCCCGTGGCGCGAGGAGGTCGCCGCCGTCCTGCTCACGTGGTTCCCCGGGCAGGAGGGCGGGGCCGCGCTGGCCGACGTCCTGCTCGGCGACGCGGAGCCGGGCGGGCGGCTGCCCACGACCTGGCCGGCGGAGCTCGCCGACGCCCCCGTCACCGAGGTCGTCCCCACCGAGGGGCGCCTGGAGTACCGCGAGGGCCTCCACATCGGCTACCGGGCGTACGAGAAGTACGCCGTCACCCCCGCCTACCCGTTCGGGCACGGGCTCGGCTACACCGACTGGGCCTACGAGTCCCTGGAGGCCACCGCCGACACGGTCCGGGTGCGCCTCACCAACACCGGGAGCCGGCCGGGCCGCGAGGTGGTCCAGGTCTACCTGGCGCCCGTGGCCGACACCGTCGAGCGCCCGGCCGACTGGCTGGCGGCCTTCGCGGGCGCCGAGGCAGGCCCCGGCGAGAGCGTCGAGGTGGAGATCCCACTGCCCGCCCGGGCCTTCGAGATCTGGGACGAGGAGAGCGGCGGCTGGCGGCGGATCGGCGGCGCCTACGAGGTCCGCGCGAGCCACGCGCACGGCGACACGCGGCTGACGGCCGCGCTCCATCTCGCGTGACACGCCCGATGGCCGGAAAGGATCCCTCCTGAGGCGGTCAAGAGCAGGACCGGGGGCGGGCCCTGACACCCGCCCCCGGTCCGTACGGCTACCGGGGCGGCTCGGCCGCGGTCACCTGGCGGTGCGCCAGTTCCGCCAGCCGCGCCTGGCCGTCCCTGCCCGGGTGGAACCAGTCCCAGCGGCTCAACTGATCCGCCGAGAAGGGGTACTGGAACACCGCGCCGCCGTCGTAGCGGCACAGCGCGTCCTTCGCGCAGACCTCCCGCAGGACCTCGTTGTACTCCACCACCCGGGCCCGCACCTGCTCGCGCCGGGCCGTCGCCCCCGTCGCCGCGGACAGCGGGTCGGCGAGCATCGACTGGCAGATGCCGAGCTTCCAGACCTGCCGGACCATCGGGGTGTCCTTGCCCTGCTCCCACAGCCGTTGGAGGTCGGGGACGCTGGAGACGTACACCTGGGTGGAGGGGGAGGCGGCCCGCAGCCCCGCGAGGGCCGTCTCGAAGCCCGCCTTGAAATCCGCCACCGGGGTCATGGAGGCAACGGTGGGCCGGCAGGCGTCGTTCGAGCCGACCATCACGGTGACCAGGTCGGGAGCGTGCCCGGCGGCCGCCGTCAGCTGCGCCGGCAGGTCCGCCATCCGGGAGCCGGTCACCGCGTAGTTCCAGCTGCGGGACGGCGCCGCGGCGTCCCCGAGCAGCCGCATGGCGAGCGAGCGGACCGCGGGGTCGTTCCCGGTGGCCCAGGACACCTCCGGGCAGTCGGCCAGGACCGAACAGGCGTCGAAACCCCGCGTGATGGAGTCGCCGACGGCGGCGATCGAGGTGGGCCGGGTGTTCCAGCGCGGCGCGGCCTGCGCCCCGCGCTCGCCCGCGTCTCCCGGTCCGCCCGGGGAGCACCCCGCCACCGTTCCGGTCAGCAGTGCGACCGCGGCGCCCGCCCCCGCGAGCGTGCGGCGCGCGCGGCGGCGCGGAGCGGTGGTGCGCATCGGAATGGGTCCCCTTCGTGTCACCCCGTCATCGTTCGGGGGCGTCCTGCTGAGTGAAAGCTCTGTGATTACGGGTCTTGGAGCGACCGTACGTCACACCATGACCCCTGACTCACGGTAGCTTTTTCCCGTGGCGTTTCGGCCGCAGGTCCCGTAGCGCAATGTCCAAAAATTTCCGTTACATTACATCACGTCACATTCTGTCCGTTTTCTGGAGTTTATTCCCGACCTCGTCCCACACTGGAGGTCCCGGTGACGACACGTGGAGTTCTGTACGTGCATTCCGCACCGCGCGCGCTCTGCCCGCATGTGGAATGGGCTGTTGCGGGCGTGCTCGGGGTGCGGGTGAACCTCGACTGGATCAGACAGCCCGCCTCCCCCGGCACCTGGAGAGCCGAGTTCTCCTGGCAGGCCGAGGCCGGCACCGCCTCGAAGCTCGCCTCCGCCCTGCGGGGCTGGCACCTGCTGCGCTTCGAAGTGACCGCGGACCCCTGCCCGACCGCGGAGGGCGAGCGCTACAGCTCCACCCCGGAGCTCGGCATCTTCCACGCCGTCACCGGCATGCACGGGGACATCCTCATCCCGGAGGACCGGCTGCGCGCCGCCCTGGCCCGGTCCGCGCGCGGCGAGACCGAGCTGGAGGCGGAGATCGCCAAACTGCTCGGCAAGCCCTGGGACGACGAGTTGGAGCCCTTCCGCTACGCGGGCGAGGGAGCACCCGTGCGCTGGCTCCACCAGGTCGTCTGACCCCCGGCACGGAAAGGGCCCCGCCCGGCAACTGCCGGGCGGGGCCCTTCGTACGCGTGTCAGACGCTCCGGAACGCCAGGGTCACGTTGTGGCCGCCGAAGCCGAAGGAGTTGTTGATCGCCGAGATCGGACCGTCGGCCGGCAGCTTGCGCGGCTCGCCGCGCACGATGTCCGCGTCGATGTCGTCGTCCAGCTCGTCGACGTTGATCGTCGGCGGGGCCAGGCGGTTGTACAGGGCCAGCACCGTGGCAACGGTCTCGATGCCGCCCGCGCCGCCCAGGAGGTGGCCGGTCATCGACTTCGTCGCGGAGATCGCGATGTGGTCGAGGTCGTCGCCCAGCACCTTGCGCAGCGCCTTCAGCTCGGCCGTGTCACCCTGCGGGGTGGACGTGGCGTGCGCGTTCAGGTGGACCAGCTCGGCCGGGTCCAGACCCGTGTTGTCGAGCAGGTTGCGCACCGCGGCGGCGACACCGCGGCCGGTCGGCTCCGGCTGCGCGATGTGGTGGCTGTCGGCGGACAGGCCCTGGCCCAGCACCTCGCAGTAGACCCGGGCACCGCGCGCGGCTGCGTGCTCGGCGGACTCCAGGACCACGACGCCGGCGCCCTCGCCGAGGACGAAGCCGTCACGGCCCTTGTCGTACGGGCGCGAAGCCTGCTCGGGGTGCTCGTTGTTCTTGGACATCGCCATCATGTTGGCGAACGCGGCGATGGGCAGCGGGTGGATCGCCGCCTCGGTGCCGCCCGCGACGACCACGTCGGCACGGCCGGTGCGGATCATCTCCACGGCGTAGCCGATGGCCTCCGCGCCGGACGCGCACGCGCTGACCGGAGTGTGCACACCGGCCTGGGCGTTGACCTCCAGGCCGACGTTGGCGGACGGGCCGTTCGGCATCAGCATGGGAACGGTGTGCGGGGAGACCCGGCGCACACCCTTCTCCTTCAGCACGTCGTACTGGTCGAGCAGGGTGGTGACGCCGCCGATGCCGGAGGCGATGACCGTGCCCAGGCGGTCGGGCGCGACGAAGGCGCCCGTCTGCGTCTCCTCGCCGGCCGGAGCCGTGTAGCCGGCGTCGGCCCACGCCTCGCGGGCCGCGATGACGGCGAACTGCGCCGAGCGGTCCAGCTTGCGGGCCAGCGGCCGGGGGAGCACCTCGCTCGGGTCCACGGCGGCCGGGGCGGCGATACGGACCGGGAGTTCGGCGAAGCGCTCGCCCTCCAGGGGCTTTACGCCGGAACGGCCGGCAAGCAGACCTTCCCAGGTCGAAGCGCTGTCGCCACCCAGCGGAGTGGTTGCGCCGATACCGGTGACGACCACGGTGCGATTGGTCGGGCTCACAGGAATTCTTTCTCCACGTCTCAGGGGGTGCTGAATTGTCACGGCGCCACCGCCAGGTGGCGACAAACGCTCGTCAGGCTCAGGCCTGGTTCTTCAGGATGTACTCGGCGGCGTCGCCGACCGTCTTGAGGTTCTTGACGTCCTCGTCCGGGATCTTGACGTCGAAGCGCTCTTCGGCGGCGACGACGACCTCGACCATGGACAGGGAGTCGACATCGAGGTCGTCGGTGAACGACTTCTCGATCTGGACGTCCTCGGTCGGGATGCCGGCGATCTCGTTGACGATCTCCGCGAGACCGGCGACGATCTCTTCCTGCGTGGCGGCCATGTGGCGCTCCTTCTCTGGGTAACTGGAATTCAGGACGGGAAGTGGAACCCGGCCCTAGGGGAGGGTAACGACCGTCGCGGCGTAGACGAGCCCCGCCCCGAAGCCGATGACGAGCGCGGTGTCGCCGCTCTTCGCCGCTCCGGTCGCCAGGAGCCGCTCCATAGCGAGCGGGATCGAGGCGGCCGAGGTGTTGCCGGTGGTCTCCACGTCGCGGGCGACCGTGACGTGCTCCGGCAGTTTCAGAGTCTTCACCATCGAGTCGATGATCCGCATGTTCGCCTGGTGCGGAATGAAGACGTCCAGGTCTTCGGCGGTGATCCCGGCGGCGTCCAGCGCCTGCTGGGCCACCTTGGCCATCTCGAAGACGGCCCAGCGGAAGACCGCCTGGCCCTCCTGCGTGATGGCCGGGAACTTCTCGCCGCCGTCCTTGCCGAGGTACTCGTCCCACGGCACGGTCTGCTTGATGGTCTCGGACTTGTCGCCCTCGGAACCCCACACCGTGGGGCCGATGGCGGGTTCCGCCGAGGGGCCGACGACCACGGCGCCCGCGCCGTCGCCGAACAGGAAGGCCGTCGCGCGGTCCTCCAGGTCGGTCAGGTCCGAGAGCCGCTCCACACCGATGACCAGGACGTACTCGGCGGAACCTTCCACCACCAGGCCCTTGGCCAGGGTCAGGCCGTAGCCGAAGCCGGCGCACCCCGCGGAGATGTCGAAGGCGGCGGGCTTGCCCGCGCCGATCCGGTGCGCGATGTCGGTCGCGACGGCCGGGGTCTGCTTGAAGTGCGAGACCGTCGAGACGATCACCGCCCCGATCTGCTCGGGCGAGACACCGGCGTCGGCCAGCGCCTTCCCGGAGGCCTCCACCGACATCGCGGAGACGGTCTCCTGGGGCGAGGCCCAGTGGCGCGTCGCGATGCCGGAGCGGGACCTGATCCACTCGTCGGACGAGTCGATCGTCTCCAGGATGACCTCGTTGGGCACCACACGGGTCGGACGGTACCCGCCGACCCCGAGGATGCGGGCGTACGGGGAGCCCTTGGCCGGCTTGATCTTGGACATGCTGTGTCGGCTCCTTCTCTCAGGCCGCGTGCTCGGTGAGGAGCGCCGCGGCCTTGTCGAGATCGTCCGGGGTCTTCAGCGCCACGCTCGGTACGCCCTTCAGCGCGCGCTTGGCCAGACCCGTCAGGGTGCCACCGGGGCAGAGCTCGATGATCCCCGTGACGCCCAGCTCGGCGAACGTCTCCATGCACAGGTCCCAACGGACCGGATTCGCGACCTGGCCGACCAGTCGGGCGACGACGTCGGCGCCCGCGGTGACGACGAGGCCGTCCTTGTTCGAGACGTACTTCAGAACCGGGTCGGCCGGGGAGAGGGCCTCGGCGGCCTTCGCCAGCGTCGCGACCGCCGGGGTCATGTGGTGCGTGTGGAAGGCGCCCGCGACCTTGAGGGCGACGACCTTCATGGAACCCTCGGGCTTCTCGGCCTCCAGGTCCGCGATCTGCTCCATGGTGCCGGCGGCCACGATCTGGCCCGCGCCGTTGATGTTGGCCGGGGTCAGCCCCAGCTTCTCCAGGTGCGCGACGACCACGTCGCGGTCGCCGCCGAGGACGGCGGCCATACCCGTCTCGGTGACGGCGGCGGCCTCGGCCATCGCCAGACCGCGGGTCCGTACGAAGGACAGCGCGTCGGCCTCGGACAGCACGCCGGCGTACGCGGCGGCGGTGATCTCGCCGACGCTGTGGCCGGCTACCGCGCCGAAGGCGGTGGGCGAGCCGAGCGCGGAGGCGGACAGCAGACCGGCGGCGACCAGCAGCGGCTGGGCCACGGCCGTGTCGCGGATCTCGTCGGCGTCGGCGTTCGTGCCGTAGTGGGCAAGGTCGAGCCCGATGGCGTCCGACCAGGCGGCGACGCGGTCAGCGGCGCCGGGGAGGTCGAGCCAGGGAGTCAGGAAGCCGGGCGTCTGAGCGCCTTGGCCGGGAGCGACGAGTACGAGCACCCTCACACTCTCTCTTGTGGACGGTCCCCGCCGCCCGTGGGGACAGGGACGAAGAACCGTCGGGGGAATTGTTGATGTCCGACAAAAGTCTAGGACTGCGGATCTCCGTCGGCCAGACGCCCCAGGATCAGGGCGATCCGCAGCGTGAACGCGGAGCGCACATCGGAAGGCGACCATCCGGTGACGTCGGTCACACGTCGGAGCCGGTACCGCACCGTGTTGGGGTGCACGAACAGCATCCGGGCCGCCCCTTCGAGACTGCTGGCCTGCTCCAGGTAGACGCTCAGCGTCTCCAGCAGAGCCGACCCCGCCTCCTCCAGCGGTCTGTAGATCTCCTCCACCAACTGCTCCCGCGCCGCCGGATCCGAGGCGATGGCCCGCTCCGGGAGGAGATCGTCCGCCAGGACGGGGCGCGGCGCGTCCTGCCACGCCGTACAGGCCTTGAGACCGGCCGCCGCGGCCTGCGCCGACTTCGTCGCGTTCAGCAGGTCGGGGACCACCGGCCCGGCCACCACCGGACCGGCGGCGAACGGCCCGATCAGGGATTTCGCCACCTGCATCGGGTTGTCGCTGCCGCCCGCGATGACCACCAGCCGGTCCCCGAGCACACCCGTGAGCACCTGGAGCTTGTGATGGCGGGCAGCCCGCCGGATCGCCTCGACCGTCAGCTCGCTGTCGCCCTCCGGCGCGGTGCCCAGCACCACGCACACGTGCTCCGGCGAGTTCCAGCCGAGCGCGGCCGCCCGGGACAGGGCGCCCTCGTCCGCCTCACCGGACAGCACGGCGTTGACCACCAGCGATTCCAGCCGGGCGTCCCAGGCTCCGCGCGCCTCGGCGGCCTGCGCGTACACCTGGGCCGTCGCGAAGGCGATCTCCCGGGCGTACACCAGGAGCGCCTCGCGCAGGATCGACTCGTCGCCCGGAGCCGCCACCTCCTCGATCGCGGTCTCCATGACCTCGATCGTGGTGCGGACCATCTCGACGGTCTGCCGCAGGGTGATGGCCCGGGTCAGCTCGCGCGGAGCCGTCCCGAACACGTCCGTGGAGATCGCCTGCGGCGTCTCCGGGTGCCGGAACCACTCCGTGAACGCGGCGATGCCCGCCTGCGCCACCAGGCCGATCCAGGACCGGTTCTCCGGGGGCATCGCCCGGTACCACGGCAGGGTCTCGTCCATCCGCGCGATCGCGTTCGCGGCGAGCCGGCCGGAGGACTTCTCCAGCCGGCGCAGCGTCGCGGTGTGCGGATGCGCGGGCACGGGATGCGCGGGATGTGTCGCGGGGGAATGCTCACGTTCGGGTTGAGGCACGTGACAAGACTGCCTTATCGGGACGGCTGCGCGGAGTCCGGTCCCGTACCGCCCCCGCGCCCGGGGCTACCGTGGCCCCCATGATTGATGTACGTCGCGGCACGGACCGGTACGAGGGCGGCCGGCCCGCCACCGGGATCACCACCCGGCACGCCTTCTCCTTCGGGTCCTCCTACGACCCGGACAACGTCCGCTTCGGCCCGGTCCTGGCCTGCAACGAGGAGACCCTCGTCGCCGGCGCCGGGTTCGACGAGCACCCGCACAGCCACACCGAGATCGTCACCTGGGTGATCGAGGGCGAACTCACCCACCAGGACAGCACCGGGTCCTCGACCGTGGTCCGAACCGGAGACGTCCAGCACCTGAGCGCCGGCTCCGGGGCGCGGCACGTCGAGCGCAACGACGGCGCCGGCCGGCTGCGCTTCGTGCAGACCTGGCTCGCCCCGCTCGCCGCCGGCGGCCAGCCCGCGTACGAGGTGGTCGAGGCCCTCGCCGACGGCGCGCCCTACAAGGTCCCCGCGGCCGGAGCCGTGCTCCACGTCCGCCGGCCGGGCGCGGGCGAGCGGGTCGCCGTACCGGCGGCCGAGCGCGTGTACCTGCACGTGGTGCGCGGGGACCTGCGCCTGGACGGGGAGGAGCTGGGCCCCGGGGACTCGGTCCGGATCACCGGCGAGGCGGGCCTGGAGGTCGTCGCGGGCTCCCCGGGGGAGCTGCTGATCTGGGAGCTGCCGGGCTGAGCCGACGGCTCAGCCCCGGCCGCCGGAGGCCAGCTCGGCGAGGACCGCGTCGGTGAACTGCGGCCACGCAGCCACGGCCCACGGGCCGAACGGCCGGTCCGTCAGCACCACGCACGCGGCGCGCGCGTCCGGGTCCACCCACAGGAAGGTGCCCGCCTGGCCGAAGTGGCCGAAGGCGCGCGGCGAGGACGAGGCGCCCGTCCAGTGCGGGGACTTCCCGTCGCGGATCTCCAGGCCCAGGCCCCAGTCGTTGGGGGACTGGTGGCCGTACCCGGGCAGGACGCCGGCGAGCCCGGGCTGGACCACGGAGGTCGCCTCGGCGACCGTACGGACATCGAGGAGCCGGGGCGCCTGCAGCTCGGCGGCGAAGCGCGCGAGGTCCCGGACGGTGGACACACCGTCCTTGGCGGGCGAGCCGTCCAGCGTCGTCGCCGTCATGCCCAGCGGCTCGAAGACCGCCTGGTGCAGGTACTCGGCGAAGGGGATTCCGGTGGCCTTGGCGATGTGGTCCCCGAGCACCTCGAAACCGGCGTTCGAGTACATCCTGCGCTGCCCGGGCGGGGCGGCCGCCCGGTGCTCGTCGAAGGCCAGACCGCTGGTGTGCGCGAGCAGGTGACGGATCGTCGAGCCCTCGGGCCCGGCGGGCTCGTCCAGCTCGATCGCCCCCTCCTCGTACGCGACGAGGGCGGCGTACGCGGTGAGCGGCTTGGTCACCGAGGCCAGCGCGAAGCGGTGCCCCGTGTCCCCGTGGGAGCCGACAGCGGTCCCGTCGGCGCGCACCACGGCCGCCGCGGCCGTCGGCACCGGCCAGGTTTCGATGATCCGCAGACTTTCCATGCCGTTGACGGCCTCCACGCTCTCCATGCCGCCGAGCCTACTTGCTTGGAGCGCACTCAAGGGTTTTAGCGTGGGGGCCATGAGCCAGAGCCTGACGCCGGCGCGGTACACGATCAGCGAGGTCGAGGCGCGGACCGGTCTGACCCAGCACACCCTGCGCTGGTACGAGCGGATCGGCCTGATGCCGCATGTGGACCGCTCCCACTCGGGGCAGCGGCGCTTCAGCGACAAGGACCTCGACTGGCTGGCCTTCGTGGGCAAGCTGCGCGCCACCGGAATGTCGGTGGCGGACATGGTCAGGTACGCGGAACTGGTCCGCGCGGGCGAGCACACCTGCGACGAGCGCCGCGAGCTGCTGGAGCGGACCCGGCGCGAGGTGCGGGCGCGGATCACGGAGCTGACGGACGCGCTCGGGGTTCTGGACTACAAGATCGGCACGTACGCGATGAGAACGGGCTCGGGAGAGGCAGCGCAATGACGGAGAACGGCGGCGGCAGGCCGATCGAGCGGGTGGAACTGGGCCGGGGCGGCCCGCTGGTCGGGGTCCAGGGCCTCGGCTGCATGGGCATGAGCGAGTTCTACGGGGAGACGGACGAGAAGGAGGCCCGCCGGACCCTGGACGCCGCGCTGGCTGCCGGGGTCACCCTCCTCGACACGGCGGACGCCTACGGGCGGGGGCGCAACGAGGAGTTCCTCGCCCCGTTCGCGGCGGCCCACCGGGACGAGATCACCCTGGCGACGAAGTTCGCGATAGAGCGCACCGACGACCCGGCGTACCGGGGCGTCCGCAACGACCGCGCCTACGTCCGGCAGGCCGTCGAGGGCAGCCTGCGCCGGCTCGGCGTGGACGTCATCGACCTGTACTACATGCACCGGCGCGACCCCGCCGTGCCGCTCGCCGAATCGGTCGGCGCCATGGCGGAGCTGGTGCGCGAGGGCAAGGTGCGTTGGCTGGGGCTCAGCGAGGTCACCGGCGCGGAGCTGCGCGAGGCGCACGCCGTGCACCCCGTCGCGGCGCTCCAGTCGGAGTGGTCGCTGTTCAGCCGGGACGTGGAGCGCAGCGCGGTGGCCGCCGCGGCGGAATTGGGCGTGGCCCTCGTGCCCTACTCGCCGCTCGGCCGCGGCTTCCTGGCGGGCTCCTTCACCGACGCGGGGAAGGACCTCACGGCGGGCGACTTCCGCCGCTTCCAGCCCCGGTTCACCGGCGACAACGCGCGGGCCAACGCGGAACTGCTGGCCCCGGTACGCCGGGTCGCCGAGGCGCACGGCGCCCGCCCGGCGCAGATCGCCCTGGCCTGGGTGCAGCAGCGGGCGCGGGTGCACGGGCTGACCGTGGTCCCGATCCCGGGCACCCGCAGGGCCGAGCGCCTCGCGGAGAACGCGGCGGCGACCCGGATCACCCTCACCGACGCGGAGCTGGCCCTGCTGGAGCCGATCGCCGACCGGGTCGCGGGGGACCGCTACCCGGACATGAGCTCCACCGCCGCGGCCCGCGAGGACTGAGCGCGGGCGGCCCGGGACGCCGTGCCCTCAGGTCCCCAGGGCCTCCGAGGTGAACCGGGCGCGCAGCGTTCCGTACTCGGCGTCCGTCAGCAGGCCCGCACCGTGCAGCTCGCCCAGGTGCCGCAGCCGCTCGTCACCGGAGCGGCCGGCCGGGCTCGCCGCGGCGCGGGCCGGGGGTACCGAGCCGAGCGGGGTACGGCCGCGCAGCTCCTGCAGGACGGCCGCGGCGAACGGCAGCGACTCGTGCACCGACCCGTATCCGGTGCCGAAGACCGCCGCCGCGAGGTCGTGGTCCGGGCGCGGGTCTGCGGCGGCGGGGCGGGGCTCCCGCAGCAGGAGCCGCAGGTGGCCGCCGGGGCCCTCCGGGGAGCGCCACTCGACGCCGGTCACATCGGAGAGCGGGTAACGCTGGTCGCACGCCTTCCACTTGGTGCTGGTCGCGCCGGTGCGCGACCAGTGGAAGGTGACGGCGCCGCCGTCGAGGGCCACCCGGGCGTCGTACGCCTTGAGCTGCACCGGCGGCCGCGGGACCTCGACGAGGAAGCGCGGGGCCGGTTCGGCGGCCTCCGCCCGCAGGCGGGAGCGCAGGGCCTCGGCGAACTCCTCGGCCTGCCCCGCCCGCCCGCCCGGCAGCACCAGCCGGTACGGGTCGCACACGTCCTTCAACTGCCCGGCGGCCGCCTCCATCAGCGGGTCCGCCCCCGGCCGCGGCACGGCGCGCAGTACGACGGTGTCGCGTCTTCCTCCACTCACGGTCACCCCGGACACCGCTTCCAGGGGGATCCGGCGCGAGCCCAGGGCCTGAAGGAGTCTCGGCGTCCTCGGCGTTCTCATCCCCCGTGCGAAGCGGATGAGCACCGAGTCCGAGTCGAACTCCCAGACGGCATGATTTCCGGCCAGTACGTCACCCATGCGGCACATGGTAAAGGGAGGCACCCCCGCGCGTCCCCCTCGTCGGAAAGACCGGTCTCTCCGTCATTCCGTGCGTCAGTCCTGCTCAGCCCCGGAAATTTCACGCCGGCAGGCGTCGTCGCCGGTCGCGCACACAAGGGAACCGAAGGCGCCGGTTCCGATCTTCGCGAAGTTCTCCACGGAACCCGTACCTGGCGTGAAATAGCCGGTGTGGCTCCGGGCCCCGGCCGAGGACAGCAGCCGGGCGCCGAACCCGGGGGACACGGGGTCCGCGCCGTGCCCCAGTCCGCCGACCTCCAGGTGCGGCACGTCCGCGATCCAGTCGCCCTCGTCCCGCGCGGCCCACACCCGGGCCGAGGTGTGCAGGCCGGCGACGTTCTGCGCGCGCATCCCCGGGCTGCCCGCCACCACCACGTCCGTCACCCGGGCCGGAAGGTCGCGCGCGGCCACCCCGCACACCACCGAGCCGTAGCTGTGGCAGAACAGCGCCACGCTCGCGCTCCTCGGCAGGCCCGCGGCCAGCGACCGCAGCCGGGCGGCGCCGTCGACGGCCATCCGGCCCGTCACGGCGTCCACGCCGACCCCGGCCGGCGCGGTGTAGCCGGCCCACGCGATCACCGCGGTCCGGCCGCCGGGCGCGGCCGCGTCCTGGGCCTCGTACAGGGACTGGGCCATGCCGACGGGGGCGCTGAAGCGGCGCTGGGTGCGCTCGAAGGTGATCACGTCGGTGTCGACGCCCGGGACGACCACCGAGACCCGGCGGGCCCGGTCGAGGTCGCCGAAGACCTCGGCGGCGCGGCCGCCGCCCGTGGGGTCGAAGGCGAGGATCTGCCGGCCGGGTTCGGCGAGGGAGGCGAAGCGGTGGGCGCGGCGGGTGGCCGAGGCCCGGTCGGCCGGGGTGAGGGCGACGTCGACGCTGCGGGACCGCTCCACGCGCTCGGCCAGCCGCAGCCCGCGCAGGTTGGCCCGATAGCGGGTCTGGGCGGGGACCCCGTCGAGGTTGCCGACGACGAGGGGGTAGCCGTCGGCGAGGCGGGCCCGCTGGGCTCCGTCGAGGCCGGTGAAGAAGCGGGCCACGGTCCTTGCGGGGGCGTCGGCGGCGGGCACCGCACGCCCGTCGATCCGGGCGGCGGCCCAGGCGGCGAGGGCCGCGGTCCGCAGCGGCGTGCCGCCCTCGGGGCGGTGCACGGCGGTCCAGCCGGTGGTCGCCAGCATGACGAGGACCACCGCGAGCGCGAGCAGGACGCGCCGGACGGCGGGGCGCGGGTCGGCGCCGGAAGCGGTGGGGTGGGCGTGGCCGGGCAGGTTCACTGGCACCAGCGTAGGAGACCGTTCCAGGGGACGGCGCGCCGGGTGACGGGCCTCACGGCCGTCCGTGGGACGCGTCGGCCGGGCGGGTGAGCCGTCCGGGCGGGCACCGCACCGCCCGGCCGCGGCGGCGCGGGGAGTCAGCCGCCGGCGCCGCCCGTCCGGGCCCGGTGCGCCATCGGCGCGCGGCGCCAGTCCGACGCGAGCGCCGGGCCGATCTGGTCCAGGTAGGCCTCGGTCATCCGCCGGATCGCGGCCACCGTGGTGTCCTCGCCCTGCCCCCACAGCCGCCCGGTCACCCGCATCACGCCGGAGAACGCGGCGACCGCCACCCGCGGCCGGGGATCGGCGTCCACGTCCAGGCCCTCGCGGTCGGCGATCAGCCGCGAGATCCGCTCCTCCAGCTCGGTCGAGCGCCGCAGGTGCACGGCGAGCAGCGCGGGGGTGGACTCGATCAGCCGGTAGCTGCGCATGTAGAGGTCGACGGGGACCACCTCGGAGATGGCCTCCTCGACGGTGTCCCAGGCGGCGAGCACCGCGCCGCGCATGGCCTCGAAGGGCCCCTCCGCGGCGGGCCGGGCGCGCAGTTCGGCCACGAAGTGCGACTCCACCAGGTCCTGGACGGCGAAGGCGACCTCCTCCTTGTTGGCGAAGTACCGGAAGAAGGTGCGCTGGGAGACGTCCACGGCCTCGGTGATCTCGTCGACCGTGGTGTTCTCGTAGCCCTGGGAGATGAACAGGAGCAGAGCGGCGCGCAGCAGCGCGTCCCGGGTGCGCCGCTTCTTGCGTTCGCGCAGCCCGGCTCCGGCCCCGGCCGCCCGCGCGACAGGCGCGGGCCGCTCCTCGGTCATCACCGCAACGGTCCTCTCCCATGGATTGTCTGACGCTGAGTGAGCGGACAGGGTACCTGTGACCGACGTGACAGAGACTGCGCCGTTGAGCCGTCTGTGAACTGTCAGTCGCTGTCACTAGCCTGTTCGCATGACTAGTCAGATCACCGTCGACGACCAGGTCCCCGCCAAGGGACCGGGCTCGGCACCGGCCCGCACCGGGCTGCGCGGTCACCCCTGGCTGACCCTCTTCGCCGTCGCGATCGGCGTCATGATGGTCACTCTGGACGGCACGATCGTCGCCGTCGCCAACCCCGCCATCCAGAAGGACCTCCTCGCCTCGCTCGCCGAGGTCCAATGGATCACCAACGGCTACCTGCTGGCCCTCGCGGTCTCCCTGATCACCGCGGGCAAGCTCGGCGACCGCTTCGGCCACCGCCAGACCTTCCTCATAGGCATCGCCGGTTTCGCGGTCTCCTCCGCGGCGATCGGCCTCTCCTCGGGCGTCGAGCTCGTCATCGGCTTCCGCGTCGCCCAGGGCCTCTTCGGCGCGCTGCTGATGCCCGCCGCGCTCGGCCTGCTGCGCGCCACCTTCCCCGCCGAGAAGCTCAACATGGCCATCGGCATCTGGGGCATGGTCATCGGCGCCTCCACCGCCGCCGGACCCATCGTCGGAGGCCTGCTCGTCGAGCACGTCAGCTGGCAGTCCGTCTTCTTCATCAACGTGCCCGTCGGCATCCTCGCCCTCGTGTTCGGCCTCTTCATCCTGGTCGACCACCGGGCCGAGAACGCGCCCCGCTCCTTCGACCTCGTGGGCGTGCTGCTCCTGTCGGGCGCGATGTTCTCGCTGATCTGGGCCCTGATCAAGGCCTCCGAGTGGGGTTGGGGAGACAGCAGGACCCTGCTCTTCCTCGGCGCGGCCGTGCTCTGCTTCGTGCTCTTCACCGTCTGGGAGGGCAAGGTCGGCGAACCGCTGATCCCGCTGGGCATGTTCCGCTCCCTGCCGCTGTCCGCGGGCACCGTCCTGATGGTGCTCATGGCCTTCGCCTTCATGGGCGGCCTCTTCTTCGTCACCTTCTACCTGCAGAACGTGCACGGCATGAGCCCGGTCGACAGCGGCCTGCACCTCCTCCCGCTGACCGGCATGATGATCATCGGCTCGCCGCTGGCCGGCGCGGCGATCACCAAGGTCGGCCCGCGGATCCCGCTGGTCGCCGGCATGGCCGCCACCGCGGCCGCCTGCTTCGGGATGGCCCGGCTCACCCCCGACACCGGCGCGCTCACCATGTCCCTCTGGTTCGCCCTGCTCGGCCTCGGCCTCGCACCCGTGATGGTCGGCGCCACCGAGGTCATCGTCGGCAACGCCCCCCTGGAGCTGTCCGGCGTGGCCGGCGGGCTCCAGCAGGCCGCCATGCAGGTCGGCGGCAGCCTCGGCACGGCCGTCCTCGGCGCGGTCATGGCCAGTACGGTCGGCAACTCGTTCGGGGACAACTGGCGGGCGGCCCAGCTGCCCCCGCTCACCCCCGAGCAGCTGGAGCTCGCGGAGAAGGGGGTCCAGGTCGGCATCGCCCCCGTCCCGGAGGGCGCCCCCGAAGGCGTCGCACAGGCGATCACCGAGGTCGCGCACGACACGTTCGTGTCCGGCATGGGCACCGCCTTCACCGTCGCGGGCGCCGTCGCCGTCCTCGCCGCCGTCGTCGCCTGCTTCACCAAGCGCGGCGAGAACGCCCCGGCCGGCGCGGGCGCGGCCCACGTCTGAGGCCCCGGGGGCGCGCCCCCGGCTCTGTACCGCAAGCGTCAACCCCGTACGTACGACAGCCCCCGCGGAGTACCGCGCGGGGGCTGTCGCCTATCCGGATGGACCGGCCCGGCGCCTCTTCCGCCCGGCCGTCCGCGCAGGTCAGCGTGGTGTCGTCGGAGCTCCGGAAACGGTCCGGGGCCTCCGCGTCAACCGAGGAGCCGATCTGTCATGCGTACGAGGAACACCGCACGCCTCACCACGTTCCTGGCCGCGGCCGCCCTGGCCGCGACCGCTCTCGTCCCCAGCACGGCCACCGCGGCGCACGCCGCGGGCCCGCCGCTGGGCACCTGCGCCACCGGGCAGCTGTGCGTCTGGGCGAAGCCCGAGTTCAAGGGCACCCGCCAGGTCCACGAGCTCAGCACCCTGGACGTCAACAGCTGCACCGCCCTGCCGGCCGGCAGGAGCGCGCAGTCCCTGGCCAACCGGACCGGCCGCCCCGTGACGACCTACCAGTCGGCCGAGTGCGCCGAGACGGGGGAGTTCCAGACCTACCCGGGGGACGGGGTCTGGCTGCCGCAGTCGCCGTACCAGGTGCGGGCGTTCAAGGTGTGGGAGAGCTAGCCGGTGCGGTGCCCGGCGCCGCAGCCGGGACCGCGACAGGGGCCGGCGCCGGTGCCGTGAGGGGTACCGGTGCCGGTGCCGGTAGACCGTGCGCGGCCCCGGCCGGGACGCCGGCCGGGTCGCGCAGCCGGGCGACCTCCGCGCGCAGCGCCCGTACCTCCCCGGCCAGTTCGGCGATGGCTGCGGTCTGCGCCCGCTCCACCCGGTCGTCGCGCTCGAAGCGGGAGATGAACCAGGCCGCGATGTTGGCGGTCACCACACCGAGCAGGGCGATCCCCGACAGCATCAGCCCGACCGCGAGCACCCGCCCCAGCCCCGTGGTGGGGGAGTGGTCCCCGTACCCGACGGTCGTCATGGTCGTGAAGCTCCACCACACCGCGTCCCCGAGATTGCGGATATTGCCCTCCGGGGCGTCCCGCTCCACGCTCAGCACCGCCAGCGAGCCGAACATCAGCAGCCCCACGACCGCCCCCGCCACATACGTGGTCAACCGGATCTGCGGGGCCATCCGGGCCCGGCGGCCCACCAGCAGCAGCGTGGAGACCAGCCGCAGCAGCCGGAGAGGCTGGATGAGCGGCAGCAGTACCGCCGCCAGGTCCAGCCAGTGCGTCCGTACGAACGCCCCGCGCGCCGGCGACAGCCACAGCCGCACCAGGTAGTCGGCCGCGAACGCCCCCCACACCGCCCATTCGACGACCGTGCACGCCCGGTGCACCGACGCCTGCGCGTCCGGAACGACGATCGGCACGGCGTAGGCGACGGCGAAGGCCACGGCGAGGACGAGCAGCGGAGTCTGGCTCCGCCGCTCCCACAGCAGCTGGCGGGAGGGTTCCTTCATGCCGAGCATCGTAAGGAACGCGTAAACGGCGGTGGCCCCCGGCATCCGCCGGGGGCCACCTCACGCTGTCACCCGCACCTCTAGGCGTCGCCGCCCGCGGGGCCCGGATCGGCGGCGGCCACGTCCAGCAGCTGGTACCGGTCCACCGCCTGCTTCAGCACCGACCGGTCGATCCGGCCGTCCTTGGCGAGCTCGGTGAGCGTCGCCAGGACCACCGACTGGGCGTCGATGTGGAAGAAGCGCCGGGCCGCGCCGCGGGTGTCGGCGAAGCCGAAGCCGTCCGCGCCCAGCGAGGTGTACCGGCCCGGCACCCACCGCGAGATCTGGTCCGGGACCGCCCGCATCCAGTCGGAGACGGCCACGAAGGGACCCTCCGCACCGGACAGCTTGCGCGTCACGTAGGGGACGCGCTGCTCCTCCTCCGGGTGGAGCAGGTTGTACTCCTCGACCTCCACGGCCTCGCGCCGCAGCTCGTTCCAGGAGGTCGCCGACCAGACGTCCGCCCTGACGTTCCAGTCCTCGGCCAGGATCCGCTGCGCCTCCAGCGCCCACGGCACGGCCACGCCCGAGGCCAGGATCTGCGCGCCGACCGTTCCGGACGCGCCCTGCGACACCCGGTGGATGCCCTGGAGGATGCCCTCCACGTCGACGCCCGCCGGCTCGGCCGGGTGCTGGATCGGCTCGTTGTAGACGGTCAGGTAGTAGAAGACGTCCTCGGCCTGAGGTCCGTACATCCGCCGCAGGCCGTCCTGGACGATGTGCGCGATCTCGTAGCCGTAGGCCGGGTCGTACGCCACGCAGCCCGGGTTCGTCGAGGCGAGCAGCTGGGAGTGACCGTCCGCGTGCTGCAGGCCCTCACCCGTGAGGGTGGTCCGGCCCGCGGTGGCGCCGAGGACGAAACCGCGCGCGAGCTGGTCGGCCATCTGCCAGAACTGGTCACCGGTGCGCTGGAAACCGAACATCGAGTAGAAGACGTAGACCGGGATCAGCGGCTCGCCGTGCGTCGCGTACGCGGAACCCGCGGCGATCAGCGAGGCCGTGCAGCCCGCCTCGGAGATGCCGTCGTGCAGCATCTGTCCGGTCGGCGACTCCTTGTACGCGAGCAGCAGGTCGCGGTCGACCGCCTCGTACTGCTGGCCCAGCGGGTTGTAGATCTTGGCACTCGGGAAGAACGCGTCCATTCCGAAGGTCCGGTACTCGTCCGGCGCGATCAGCACGAAGCGCTTGCCGATCTCCTTGTCCCGCATCAGGTCCTTGAGGATGCGGACGAAGGCCATCGTGGTGGCGATCGACTGCTGGCCCGAGCCCTTCTTGGCCGCCGCGTACGCCGTGTCCTCCGGCAGCGGCAGCGGCTTCGCGCGCACCACCCGGGTCGGCACGTAGCCGCCGTGCGCGCTGCGCTGGTCGTGCATGTACTGGATCTCGGGCGAATCGCGGCCCGGGTGGTAGTACGGCGGCGCGCCGCTCTCCAGCTGCTGGTCGGTGATCGGGATGTGCAGTCGGTCGCGGAACCGCTTGAGGTCGTCGACCGTCAGCTTCTTCATCTGGTGCGTGGCGTTGCGGCCCTCGAAGTTCGGGCCGAGGGTCCAGCCCTTGACCGTCTGCGCGAGGATCACGGTCGGCTGGCCCTTGTGGGCCTTGGCCGCCGCGTACGCCGCGTAGACCTTCTTGTGGTCGTGGCCGCCGCGGCCGAGGTGCTGGATCTGCTGGTCGGTCATGTTCTCGACCATCGCGCGCAGGCGGTGGTCCCCGCCGAAGAAGTGCTCGCGGATGTACGCGCCCGACTCGGTGGCGTACGTCTGGAACTGCCCGTCCGGCGTCGTGTTCATCTTGTTGACCAGGATGCCGTCGCGGTCCTGGGCCAGCAGCGGGTCCCAGGACCGGTCCCAGATCAGCTTGATGACGTTCCAGCCGGCGCCCCGGAACTGCGACTCCAGCTCCTGGATGATCTTGCCGTTGCCGCGTACCGGGCCGTCGAGCCGCTGAAGGTTGCAGTTGACGACGAAGGTCAGGTTGTCCAGGCCCTCGCGGGCGGCGATCGACAGCTGGCCGAGCGACTCCGGCTCGTCCATCTCGCCGTCGCCGAGGTACGCCCACACGTGGGACTTGGAGGTGTCCGCGATACCGCGCGCCTCCATGTACCGGTTCATCCGGGCCTGGTAGATCGCACCGAGCGGGCCCAGGCCCATCGAGACGGTCGGGAACTCCCAGAAGTCCGGCATCAGCCGCGGGTGCGGGTAGCTCGAAAGGCCGTACGGGGCCTTCGACTTCTCCTGCCGGAACGCGTCGAGCTGCTGCTCGGTGAGCCGGTCCAGGAGGTAGGCGCGGGCGTAGATGCCGGGGGAGGCGTGGCCCTGGAAGAAGATCTGGTCGCCGCCGTCGCCCTCGTCCTTGCCCCGGAAGAAGTGGTTGAAGCCCACGTCGTAGAGGGACGCCGAGGAGGCGAAGGTGGCGATGTGGCCGCCGACGCCGATGCCGGGGCGCTGGGCGCGCGAGACCATGACGGCCGCGTTCCACCGGGTGGCGTTCAGGACCTTGCGCTCGATCTCCTCGTTGCCGGGGAAGAACGGCTCGTCCTTGGTGGCGATCGTGTTGACGTAGTCCGTGCTGCGCATCTCCGGCACGGCCACGCGCTTCTCGCGGGCCCGCTCGATCAGCCGCAGCATCAGGTAGCGGGCGCGCTCGCGGCCCCGCTCGTCGACGGCGGCGTCCAGGGAGTCGAGCCACTCCTGCGTCTCCTCCGGATCGAAGTCCGGGACCTGACTCGGGAGGCCGCCAATGATGATCGGATTGCGATCGGATGCGGAAGCCACGCTGTTCCTTCGCTGTCGGGGGAGTCGTTCCTTGGGTTCGCCGCCTCCCATGCTCTTACGCCGGACCGTAATCGTCATCTTTACCCCCGGGTAACCCCTGGGGCGGGCGAGGTCCGCGGCAGGGGAGGATCATGGGGGGAGCGGTCAAACCGCAACCATACGCTCAAGCCGGGCATCGTTTTCGTATGGCCGTTCGTCCCTCAAACAGGTAGGAAAGTCCTCAAGCGGTGCCGAATGAGCTGCAATGGTGTGGGATGAATCACGAGAGCTGTACGCGGGGAGGCTGAAAGTTGCGGCGAGACGGCCGCAATCGTCACCGTTTCGACGGTCTCGGCGGCCGGGTACTTGCGCGATCCGCCGCGCCCGTGTGGACTACGCCCAATGCTGCGCGTACGCGCGCCGCCCCGAGACATTCACCGAACATGAGCAGGAGGCACCCCGTGAGCGCGACCGCGGACCACGCGGAGAGCCTGGCCGCCCGGCTGGGTTTCCAGTCCGAACAGGTGGTCCAGGAGATCGGCTACGACGACGACGTCGATCAGGAATTCCGTGAGTCCATCCAGGACCACATCAGCAACGACCTCGTCGACGAGGAGTACGACGACGTTGCCGACGCGGTGCTGCTGTGGTTCCGGGAGGAAGACGGCGATCTGACCGACACGCTGGTCGACGCCACAGAGCTGGTCGAGGACGGCGCACTGATCCTGCTGCTGACCCCCAAGACGGGCCGCCCCGGCTACGTCGAGGCCAGCGACATCAGCGAGGCCGCCGAGACCGCCGGCCTTTCGCAGACCAGGAGCATCAGTGTGGGCAAGGAGTGGGCGGCCACCAAGCTGGTGACGCCCAAGACCGCCGTCAAGTCCAAGCGCTGAGCCGCGCCCGCAGCCGAGCGGACACGCAACCGCACCCCGCCGACCCACCCCGGTCGGCGGGGTGCGTGCGTTCCCGGCGGGACCGCGCCTAGGCTTGGCCTCACCCGAACGGCCCAACGCACTGAAGCAGGAACGAAGGGATGCGAGAGATGGCGATCGAGGTCGGCAGCAAGGCCCCGGACTTCGAGCTCAAGGACAACCACGGCGCCACCGTGCGGCTCTCCGACTTCCGGGGGGAGAAGGCCGTCGTGCTGCTCTTCTACCCGTTCGCCTTCACCGGTGTCTGCACCGGTGAGCTGTGCGAGCTGCGCGACCAGCTGCCCCGCTTCCAGAACCAGGACGTCCAGCTCCTCGCGGTGTCCAACGACTCCGTGCCGACCCTGCGGGTCTTCGGCGAGCAGGAGCACCTGGACTACCCGCTCCTGTCGGACTTCTGGCCGCACGGGGAGACCTCGCGCGCGTACGGCGTCTTCGACGAGGACAAGGGCTGCGCGGTCCGCGGCACCTTCATCATCGACAAGGACGGTGTGGTGCGGTGGACCGTCGTCAACGGGCTGCCCGACGCGCGTGACCTGAACGAGTACATCAAGGCCCTCGACAGCCTCTGAGGCCGTCGCCGGCTCAACGCCGCAGTTCCCCGCGAAAACCGCTTGCGGGCGGGAACCCGTCACTAGGATCGAATCGTTGATCCGGTAGCAAACGCACGACGGGGCCCCGCCCCACACGAAACCTATGGAGGACCCGTGGGAGTCAGCCTCAGCAAGGGCGGCAACGTCTCACTGACCAAGGCCGCACCCAACCTGACGGCGGTCATCGTCGGTCTGGGCTGGGACGCTCGCACCACCACCGGTGTCGACTTCGACCTCGACGCCAGCGCGATCCTGACCAGCGACCAGGGCAAGGTCAGCAGCGACGCGAACTTCGTGTTCTTCAACAACCTCAAGAGCCCCGACGGCTCGGTCGAGCACACCGGTGACAACACCACCGGCGAGGGCGAGGGCGACGACGAGGCCATCAAGGTCAACCTCGCCGGCGTCCCCGCCGAGGTCGCCAAGATCGTCTTCCCGGTCTCGATCTACGAGGCCGAGAGCCGCCAGCAGAGCTTCGGCCAGGTCCGCAACGCGTACATCCGCGTCGTGAACCAGGCCGACAACACCGAGCTCGCCCGCTACGACCTCTCCGAGGACGCCTCGACCGAGACCGCCATGGTCTTCGGCGAGCTCTACCGCAACGGCGCGGAGTGGAAGTTCCGCGCCATCGGCCAGGGCTACGCCTCCGGCCTGCGCGGCATCGCACAGGACTTCGGCGTCAACGTCTGAGCCCCTGCGCCCCAGCAGTAGTCCCGCCCGTCCGGCGCCGTGCACTGTGTGTACGGCGCCGGACGGGCTTCGGCTGCTCCGCTCCACGCGCTCGACCCGCTTCACTCGCTCGATCCGCTCCGCCCGCTTGACCCGTTCCACGCGCTGGACCCGCTCTGCGGGCGTACCGCGCCACCCGCATCACCGTCGTTCGGGGAGGACAACAGCATGGGCGTCACACTCGCCAAGGGGGGCAATGTCTCCCTCTCCAAAGCCGCACCGAACCTCACCAGGATCCTGATCGGCCTCGGCTGGGACGCGCGCTCGACCACGGGGGCCGACTTCGACCTCGACGCCAGTGCGCTGCTGTGCAACAGCGGCCGGGTGCTCGGGGACAGCTACTTCGTCTTCTACAACAATCTGCAGAGCCCCGAAGGCTCCGTCGAGCACACGGGCGACAACCTCACCGGCGAGGGCGACGGGGACGACGAGACCGTCATCATCGACCTCACCAAGGTCCCGCAGAACGTGGACAAGATCGTCTTTCCGGTCTCGATCCATGACGCGGACAACCGCCGGCAGAGCTTCGGCCAGGTCAGCAACGCCTACATCCGCGTCGTGAACCAGGCGGACGGGCAGGAACTGGCCCGCTACGACCTCTCCGAGGACGCCTCCGGCGAAACCGCGATGATCTTCGGTGAGGTCTACCGGTACGGAGGCGAATGGAAGTTCCGGGCCGTGGGACAGGGGTACGCGTCAGGGCTGCGGGGCATCGCTCTAGACTTCGGGGTCAACGTTTCGTAAAGCCGCAACAAGACGTATGGGGTGTCAGGTGCCAGTGGTTCTGAAAACCTTCGGCTGGTCGTTCGCCATCACGGCGCTCGGCCTCGCCTTTGCCGCGTGGCAGTGGGGGTGGGAGGCGTTCGGGGTCGTACTGATCCTGTCGATCCTCGAAATCTCGCTGTCCTTCGACAACGCGGTCGTCAACGCCGGAATCCTGAAGAAGATGAACGCCTTCTGGCAGAAGATCTTCCTCACCGTCGGCATCCTGATCGCCGTCTTCGGCATGAGGCTGGTCTTCCCGGTGGCGATCGTCGCCATCAGCGCCAAGGTCGGCCCCATCGAGGCCATCCAGCTGGCCCTGGACCACCCCGAGCAGTACGAGGCACTGGTCACCGACGCGCACCCGGCCATCGCCGCCTTCGGTGGCATGTTCCTGTTGATGATCTTCCTCGACTTCGTCTTCGAGGACCGCGAGCACAAGTGGCTCTCCTGGCTTGAGCGCCCGCTGGCCAAGCTCGGCAAGGTCGACATGCTGTCGGTTTGCATCGCCCTGATCGCCCTGCTCGGCTCGGCGATGACCTTCGCGGTCAACGCGCACACCAGCACCGGACACGCGGACAAGTCCGCCACCGTCCTGCTCGCCGGCGTCGGCGGTCTGATCACGTACCTCATCGTCGGCGGCCTCTCCTCGTTCTTCGAGGGCAAGCTGGAGGAGGAAGAGGAGCGGGAGTTCGAGGAGGAGAAGCAGGCCGCGGCCCAGGGCAAGCCCGTCTCCGCCGTCGGACTGGCCGGCAAGGCCGCGTTCTTCCTGTTCCTCTACCTGGAGGTCCTCGACGCCTCGTTCTCCTTCGACGGGGTCATCGGCGCCTTCGCCATCACCAACCACATCTTCTGGATGGCGCTCGGCCTCGGCATCGGCGCCATGTACGTCCGTTCGCTCACGGTCTACCTGGTCCGCCAGGGCACCCTCGACGACTACGTCTACCTGGAGCACGGCGCGCACTACGCGATCGGCGCCCTGGCGGCCATCCTGCTCATCACCATCCAGCACGAGATCAGCGAGATCATCACCGGCCTCATCGGCGTGGTGCTGATCGCCGCCTCCTTCTGGTCCTCGCTGCGCCGCAACAAGCGCCTCGAACTGGAGGAATCCGCCGCGAAGGCATGATCGCGGCGGTAATGCGGAACGCTCCATGGCGGGGCGGCCGGGCGGGTCCGAGGACCCGGCGGGCCGCCCCGCTTCCGTAGGGACACCAGGGGACGCAAGGGAGCAGGGGGGCAGGGGATGGGCTTCTTCGACGGCATCAGGGGCAGCAGGGCGGTGCACTTCCAGTCGGGCAGCGCCTCGTCGAACGCGATCGAGCTGACCAAGCGGCATCCGACGGTGTCGCTGACCAAACAGGGAGCGGTCCACGGCAATCTGCGCGTGAACCTCTCCTGGCGCATGCGCACCTCGGACATCGGCGGCCGCTCCGGGCAGAGCGGACAGCTCTTCCGGCATCCGTTCAAGCTGTTCAAGCCCGACATGGTGCAGGCGCACACCCAGGGCATGGTCAACGTCGACCTCGACATGGGCTGCCTGTACGAACTGACCGACGGCACCCGGGGCGCCGTGCAGCCGCTGGGGAACCTCCTCGGCGACATCAACGACCCGCCGTACGTCAAGCTCAGCGGCGACGACCGGTTCGGCTCGGCCTCGGGCGAGACCCTCTACGTCAACCTCGACCACGCGGACGAGATCAAACGGCTGCTGGTCTTCGTCTACATCTACGACCAGACCCCGGCCTTCGACCGGACCCACGCCATGATCACCCTCTACCCGGTCACAGGGCCGCGGATCGAGATCCCGCTGGAGGAACGGCAGCCGCAGGCGAGGTCCTGCGCGGTGGTCTCGCTGGAGAAGGTCAAGGGCGAGCTCGTCGTACGGCGCGAGGTGAAATTCGTGTACGGATTCCAGGCCGAGCTGGACCGCCTGTACGGGTGGGGGCTCCAGTGGGGGCGGGGCTACAAGTCCACCAAGGCCTGAGTGCCCCGCCCGGGCCCGTCAGCGGCGGATGAACTGGGGGCCCTGCACCGGCAGCCGGAAGGACGGATCGCCGCCCGGTCCCGGCACCGGGGCCGGGGACACCGGCTGCGGGTACCCGTACGCCGGCGGGTCGGAGGGCGGGGCCTGCGTGGGCGGCGCCATCGCGGTCGTCTCCTCGGAGGCGGGCCCCGGTGCCTGACCCGCGGCGGCCTCGCCCGCGCTCTCGTCGACCGAGATGCCGTGGTCCGTCGCCAGCCCGATCAGCCCGTCGGAGTAGCCCTCGCCGAGCGCGCGGAACTTCCACCCCTCGCCCCTGCGGTAGAGCTCCCCGCAGATCAGCGCCGTCTCGGCGCCCGTCTCGGGCCGTACGTCGAAGAAGGCCAGCGGCTCGGAGCCCCCCGTCGCGGTGGCGTCGTACAGGAGGATCCGCAGGTCGCGGACGTGCTCGAAGGGGACGTCCTCCGCGGAGGCGACCACCAGGATCCGGTCCACCACCGGGGGCACCGTCCGCAGGTCGGCCTGCACGGCGTCGGTGACCGCCTCGCCGAGCTGCTTCTTGCCCAGGCGCCAGACGGCCCCCGAGGGGTGCCGGGGCTGGTTGTAGAACACGAAGTCCTCGTCCGAACGCACTCGGCCGTCCGCCCCCACGAGCAGCGCGGAGGCGTCCACGTCCGGCACCTCGGGGCCACTGGTCCAGCGCAGCACCGCCCGGACCGCCACGGCGGTCACCGGGACGTTCGAGCCCTTCTGCATCGCGTGCGTCATGCCCGTCATCCTGCCCTCCCCGGGTGGATCGGGACAATGCGGCCCCCCGTAGGGCCTTGTTTCGAACGGGAGACCTGGGCATGGTGCAAGAGGGTTACCTGAACTTCATGTGCTTGAGGAACTCTTGACTCGTGTTCGTACGTACTATTACCGGCCACGCCAGTTGGGCCGCCGAAGCAGTACGGGGGAAGCACATGCGTCACTTCGGGCACATATCGCCCACCGTCCGAAAGGACCTCTTCCACCAGGAGCCGGCCGAGTTCACCGGAGCCTCACCCGCCCGTACCCTCGCCGCCGCCCTGGGCGCCACCCTGTACAGCCCCGCCACCCGCCCCAGGCTCGCCGACGACATCCGCAAGCAGGCAGGCCGCGGAGTCGTCTCCATGGTCCTCTGCCTGGAGGATTCCATCAGCGACGCGGACGTGGCCGGAGGCGAGGAGAACCTCGTCCGGCAGTTCACCGAGCTCGATGCGGACGAGTCGGAGCTCCCGCTGCTCTTCGTCCGGGTCCGCACGCCCGAGCAGATACCCGACCTCGTACGGCGCCTGGGCGGCCCCGCGCGCAGACTGGCCGGATTCGTACTCCCGAAGTTCACCGAGAGCCGCGGCACGGCCTTCCTGGACGCGGTCGCCGCGGCCGAGGCCGCCGCCGGACTGCCCCGCCTGTACGCCATGCCCGTCCTGGAGACCCCCGACCTCCTCCACCTCGAAACCCGGGTCGAAGCCCTCGCCGGCATCTCCCGCACGGTCAACCAGTACCGCGAGCGGGTCCTGGCCCTACGCCTGGGCGTGACCGACTTCTGCTCCGCGTACGGCCTGCGCCGCACCCCGGACATGACCGCCTACGACGTCCAGATCGTGGCCGGCGTCATCGCGGACGTCGTCAACGTCCTCAGCCGCGCCGACGGCACCGGCTTCACCGTCACCGGACCGGTGTGGGAGTACTTCCGCAGCCAGCAGCGCCTCTTCAAGCCCCAGCTGCGCCGCAGCCCCTTCCTGGAGGAGGGCGTGGAGGACCTGCGCACCTCCCTGATCGAGCACGACCTCGACGGCCTGCTGCGCGAGATCGAACTCGACCGGGCCAACGGACTCCTCGGAAAAACCTGCATCCATCCCGCCCACGTCACGCCGGTGCACGCCCTGTCAGTGGTCTCCCACGAGGAGTTCAGCGACGCCCAGGACATCCTGCGCCCCGAGCGCGGCGGTGGCGGAGTGATGCGTTCCGCCTATACGAACAAGATGAACGAGGTGAAACCCCACCGGGCCTGGGCCGAGCGCACCATGCAGCGCGCGGAGGTCTTCGGTGTGGCGAAGGAGGAGGTCGGCTTCGTCGACCTGCTCACGGCCGGGCTCCAGGTGTGAGTCCGTCCTTGACGACGAGGAAAGGCAAGACGATCGAAGCGGTGTGGTCGGGAACCTGGGTCGCGGACCGGCTGGGCGTTCGCCTGCAGGAGGCCGCCGGAGCCTTCGGGGCCGCCGGAGCCTGCGGGGCCGCCGAGCCCGGAGCGCCGCGGCTCGCGGAACTGCTCGGGCTGGCGCTGCGGCGCAACCCCAAGCGGGCGCACCTGCTCGTCTCCCAGGTGCTGGGCAAACACGTCCCCCAGTCGCCGGAGGCCGTCTATGCCGCCGGCCACGGACTCGGCGTACGGGTCCGGGAACTGCTGGGCGCCGCCGACGCGGCCCGCGCCGTCGTCCTCGGCTACGCCGAGACCGCCACCGGACTGGGCCACTGCGTCGCCGACGGGCTGGGCACCGCGCCCTACCTGCACTCCACGCGCCGGCCCGTCCCCGGCGTCGAGCCCGCCGGAGGCTTCGAGGAAGCCCACTCCCACGCCACCTCGCACCTCCTGCTGCCCGAGGACCCGGCCCTTCTCGCCGGCAGCGGGCCGCTCGTCCTCGTCGACGACGAGTTCTCCACCGGCAACACCGTCCTCAACACCATCCGCGACCTGCACGCCCGCCATCCGCGCGCGCACTACGTGGTCGTCGCCCTCGTCGACATGCGCTCACCGGCCGACCGCGACCGGCTCACCGCCTTCGCCGCCGAGATCGGCGCCCGCGTCGACCTGGTGGCGCTGGCGTCCGGCACCGTGTCCCTCCCGGAGGGCGTGCTGGCCAAGGGCCAGGCCCTGATCGAGGAGTACGAGTCCCGGGCGACCGCCGACCCGGACCCGCGGCCCGTACCGGGCAGTGGCCGCCGCACGGCAGCATGGGAGCCGGTCGCCCTCGACTGGCCGGCGGGCGTCCCCGACGGCGGCCGGCACGGCTTCACCCCTGCCCACCGCACCGCACTCGACGCCGCCCTTCCCCGCCTCACCCGGCAGCTCACCGACGCCCTCGGCCCGCGGCCCGGCCGGATCCTCGTCCTCGGCAACGAGGAGCTGATGTACGCGCCGCTGCGCCTGGCCAAGGCCCTGGAGGAGGCGGGCACGGCCGACGAGGTCCGCTTCTCCACCACCACCCGCTCGCCCGTGCTCGCCGTCGACGACCCCGGATACGCCATCCGCACCCGGCTCGTCTTCCCCGCCCACGACACCCCGGCCGACGGACCCGGCGACCGGTACGCCTACAACGTCGCCGGAGCCGGCTTCGACACCGTCCTCGCCGTCGTCGACTCCGCCGGCGACACCCCCGAGCTCCGCACCGGACTCCTGGCCCGCCTCGCCCCGCACACCGGCCGCGTCCTGCTCGCCGTCGTACCGTCCCGCACCCCCCGGGCCACCCCCCACACCTCCGACCGGCAGGAGCCGACCATGCCCGAGCCCCTGCGCGGCCCCGCCTTCTCCTCGTACGCCCCCGAGGACGTCGGCTGGCTGCTCCAGGACTTCTCCGACGTGGAACTGGAGGCCCCGACCGAGGAGCGCGAGGAGGCCATCCAGGCGGGCGGCGCGCACTACGCCGAGTCCCTCCCGGTCGAGTACCAGCCCTCCCCCCAGTACCAGGAGCTGTACCAGAGCGCCCTCACCGCGTCCGCGGCCCGTATAGCCCGGGCCGTCGGCACGGTCACCGAGACCGTCCTCGCCGAACGCTCCCCGTCCCCCGTGCTGGTCTCCCTGGCCCGCGCCGGCACCCCCGTCGGCGTGCTGATGCGCCGCTGGGCGCAGGCCCGCCACGGCCTGGACCTCCCGCACTACGCCGTCTCCATCGTGCGGGGCCGCGGCATCGACGCGAACGCCCTGCGCTGGCTGACCGCCCACCACGACCCCGCCGACATCGTGTTCGTCGACGGCTGGACCGGCAAGGGCGCCATCACCCGCGAGTTGAAGGCCGCCCTCGCGGACTTCCCCGGCATCGACCCCGAGATCGTCGTCCTCGCCGACCCCGGCTCCTGCGTACCCACGTACGGCACCCGCGAGGACTTCCTGATCCCCTCCGCCTGTCTCAATTCCACCGTCTCCGGTCTCATCTCGCGTACGGTGCTCAGGTCCGACCTGGTCGGACCCGCCGACTTCCACGGCGCGAAGTTCTACCGCGAGCTCGCCGGGGCCGACGTCTCCGCCGCCTTCGTCGACACCGTCGCCGCACACTTCGACGAGGTCGCCGACGCCGTCGCCGGGGAGGTCAAGGAGATGCTCGCGGCCGACCGCACCCCCACCTGGGAGGGCTGGGCGGCGGTCGAGCGGATCAGCGAGGAGTACGGCATCCACGACGTCAACCTGGTCAAGCCCGGAGTCGGCGAGACCACCCGGGTGCTGCTCCGCCGCGTGCCGTGGAAGATCCTGGCGCAGCGCGGCGCCGGGGCGGACCTGGACCACGTACGGCTGCTCGCCGAGCAGCGCGGGGTCCCCGTGGAAGAGGTCGACGGACTGCCGTACACGTGCGTCGGACTCATCCACCCCCGATTCACGCGCGGCGCCACCGGCGCCGACGGAAAGGCTGTGGCCTCGAAGTGACTGTCCTGATAGCCAGCGATCTCGACCGCACGCTCATCTACTCGGCGGCCGCCCTCGGCCTGACCATGCCCGACCCGGTGGCGCCCCGGCTGCTGAGCGTCGAGGTGCACGAGAGCAAGCCGCTGTCCTACATGACGGAGACGGCGGCGGAACTGCTGGCGCAACTGACCGCCGACCCGACGGTCGTCTTCGTCCCCACGACCACCCGCACACGCAAGCAGTACCAGCGGATCCGCTTCCCCGGACGGCCGATCCCGTACGCGATCTGCGCCAACGGCGGCCAGCTGCTCGTCGACGGAGTCCCGGACCGCGACTGGCGGCGGCAGGTCGCCGCGCGCCTGGCCGAGGAGTGCGCCCCCCTGGCGGAGGTGCACGCCCACCTCCTGGCCGTGGCGGACCCGGCATGGCTGCGCAAGGCGCGGTTGGCCGAGGACCTCTTCGCGTACCTCGTCGTCGAACGCGCCGAGGTCCCCGAGGAGTGGGTCAAGTCCCTCGCCCGCTGGGCGGAGGAGCGGGGCTGGACCGTCTCCCTCCAGGGCCGCAAGATCTACGCCGTGCCCAAACCGCTGACCAAGAGCTCGGCGATGCGCGAGGTGGCCCGCCGGACCGGGGCCACCGCGACCCTCGCCGCGGGCGACTCCCTGCTCGACGCCGACCTGCTCCTGGCGGCGGACGCGGCATGGCGCCCGGGCCACGGCGAACTCGCGGACGCCGGCTGGACGGCGCCCGCGGTGACGGCCCTCGCCACGGCGGGCGTCCTGGCCGGCGAGGAAATCGTCCGCGCGTTCATCCGCGAAGCGGAGCGGCTCGGCACACTGGGCGCATGACCAAGGGCAACAGCACCAAGATCACTGACGAGCTCTACCGGTACATGCTCGCCCACAACCCCCCGCTGGACGAGATCCAGCGGGGGCTGGTGGCGACCACCTACGAGAAGTTCCCCGACGTCGCCGACATGCAGTCGGCGGAGGAGCAGGGCCCCCTGCTGGCCTTCCTGGTCCGGCTGACGGGCGCCCGCCACATCGTGGAAGTGGGCACCTTCACCGGCTTCTCGACCCTCTCCATGGCCCGGGCGCTGCCCGAGGGCGGCCGCCTCATCGCCTGCGACGTCTCGGAGGAGTGGACGACGTACGGCAGGCGGGCCTGGGAGGCGGCCGGCGTCGCCGACCGCATCGAACTGCGTATCGCCCCGGCGCTGGACACGCTCCGCGCCATGCCGGCGGAGCCGCACATCGACCTCGCCTACGTGGACGCGGACAAGGAGAACCAGATCGCCTACTGGGAGGAACTGGTGCCCCGGCTCCGCCCCGGCGGCCTGATCGTCACGGACAACACCCTCTTCCACGGCGCCGTCCTCGACGCGTCGGCCACCGGCTCGGCGGCGGGGGTCCGCGCCTTCAACGACCACGTCTCGGCGGACCCGCGGATGGAGTCCGTCCTGCTGGCGATCTCGGACGGCCTCACCCTGTCGCGCAAGCGCTGACGCCGTCGCGGGCGGCGGGGGACCGCCCCGCCGGCCACGCAGGCGTCAGCGGCGGCCGGCCGCCGAGGGAGCGCGGCGGCGGGTCACCCGCAGCCGCCACCGCCGCAGCAGCCGCCACCGCCGCCCATTGAGGGCGCGGGCGCCGAAGCGCCGCCGACGCCGCCCACGGCGACCGCCGACAGCAGCTTGACGGTGTCGGCGTGCCCGGCGGGACAGTCGGCGGGGGCGGCGGACTCGGCCATGGGCCGGCTGACCTCAAAGGTGTCGTCGCAGGTCCGGCAGCGGTACTCGTATCGAGGCATGCGCACAGGCTAAGCCGCCGGGCGCGCGAGGGGTATCCCCACCCCCCGAGCGCCCGCGAACGGCCTACGCCCGCCCCGCGAACGGCCCCGCCCCGGAGCCGGCCGGCCCCCGCCCGGCCGGTCCGCCCCGGGCCCGTGCCGCACGCTGCTCGCGGGCCGCCTGCTCGGGGTGCCGGGCACGCCAGTACGGATTGTCGTGCGGCAGCGCGCTGCCCACCCGCCCGTACATGCCGAACCACATCAGCATCACGCCGACGACGAAGCTGAACAGCACGTTCTGGATCCGGAAGGCCAGGAAGTTCAGCCCCGTGTCGAGGAGGGCGAGGTTCAGGAACCCGCTCGCGATGAACAGCAGGCCCAGCACGATGTTCAGGGTCGACGCGAAGTTCCCGCCCACGACCATGCCGCCCAGCAGCAGCAGCCCCACGGCGATCGACAGGACGCTCAGCGCCCCGTTCGTGTTCAGCGTCAGCACGCGGTCCCCGCCGGTGTCGAAGAACCCGATCCGGTCGATCAGACCCAGGATCCCGAACACCACCAGCAGCAGGCCGGTCAGCCCGGCGCCGACGCGGTACACCTTGCTGAGCCTGTGGTCCACCGGAAGGTGCTCGTCCAGCCGGGTCCTGACGGGCCGCCTGAGGTGTGCGCCGCGCGGAGCGGTGTGCGAAGCCATACCGCCCTCCTCCACTCGGCCGGTACGTCCCTCCCAGCATCCGCTGCCCGCCGCCCCGGGACAACCCGGCGCCCGTACGCCGTGTCAGTGCCCGTGCTCGTGGCCGCCGAGGTCCTCCCGGATCCCGGACACGACCCGATTCACCGACACCCGCACGTCCTCCATCTCCAGGAGGAACGCCCAGTAGTCCGGATGCCGCTCCTCCAACCCCGCCAGCGCCCGCGCCACCCGGGCCACCGCCTCGTCCAGGGGTCGCGCGTGCCGGGGGTCCGGCACGCTGCGGCCCGCCATCGCCAGCCGCTGCGCGTCCCGGATCGCGAACCTCGTCCGGTCCACCTCCGCCCGGGGGTCCCGCGCCACCGCCTCCAGCCGCGTCAGCCGGTCCTGCGCCGCCGACACCGCCCCGTCCGTGGAGTCCAGCGCGGCCCGCACCTCCTCGATCAGCGTCCCGACGTCCGCCCAGCGCTGCTCCTCACGCGCCCGCGCCGCGTCCCGCAACCGCTCCTCCGCGCGCGCCACATCCCGTACCGCCTCGTCCGGCACCTGCTGCAGGTCCTGCCAGCACGCCGCGCTGAACCGCCTGCGCAACTCACTGAGCACCGGATCCACCCGGTCCGCCCGGTTGCGCAGCGCCTGCGCCCGCGTCCGCAGGCTCACCAGCCTCCGGTCGATCTCCGCGGCCCGTTCCGGGAGCCGCGCGGCCTCGGCCCGCACCCCCTCCGCGTCCCGCAGGACCCGGTCGGCGCGCTGCACCGTCGCCTGCACGCCGTGGACCCCCGCGCCCTGGTTCAGCCTGGTCAGCTCCGGCCCCAGCGCGGCCAGCCGCGCCGCCAGATCGTCCGCGCGCATCCCCGAGGCCCGGACCGCGTCCAGCGCGTCACTCGCCGCCAGCAGCGCCGCCTTCGCCCGCTCCCGCGCGGGCGCCACCCGCGCCAGCTGCGTCTCGGCCTTGTCCAGCAGCGGCTGCAGGCCCTGGGCGAACCGGTCCAGCTCCGCCTTGACCCGTACGAGCTCCTCGCGCGCCCGGGTCAGCTCCTGCGCGGCCTGCGCGGCGACGGAGGCCTCCAGCTCGGGGTGGTCCAGGTCGTGCGCGTCGATCGCCTCGATGTACGCGTGGCTGACCTGGTCGATCCGCTGACCGAGCGCGGCGAACCCCTCGCCCGCCTGCCGCGCCGCCGGCGAACCGTCCGCGGCGGCGATGGTCTCCACCGAGATCCGCAGGTCCCGCTGCGCCGTGTCCAGCTCGTAGAACGCGGCGGCGGCGGCATCCTTCGCCGCCTGCGCATCCGCCCGCCGACTCTCGTCCCGCCCACCGAACCAACGCCGGGATGCCGTCGTCACAATCCCTCTCCCGTACCGCGTCCGCCGTGCCCCGGTCCATTCTCCCCCACGGCAACGGGTTTGCGTGGGGGGTGCGTCTGCCATGTAGGCTGTCGACTCATCCACGGGTGTGTAGCTCAGGGGTAGAGCGCTGCTTTTACACAGCAGATGTCGGCGGTTCGAAACCGTCCACACCCACCACCACGAAGGCCCCCCGCCGATCACGGCGGGGGGCCTTTGCGTGCCGGGGCGGCCGCCCGGACCGTGCCTTCTGCCCGGACGCCGCGGGTGGCGTGCGGAGGCCCCCCGGCCGGTGGGGCGGGGGGCCTGTGCTCGCGTGGTCAGGCGTTGGGGCGCTTGCCGTGGTTGGCCTTCTTCTTCTTACGGGCACGTCGCTTGTTGCCTCGCTTGGCCATGGTGGGCGTCTCCCTCGTCGGTGACTTATGGCCTCGCCAGTTTAGATTCGCCCCGGTTCCTCCGCATCAGAGGCGGTTCAGGACGCTTTCCCACGCGGGCAGCGGCCGGCGCTTTCGAACCGCCGCACCGCCGGGGTTTCGGCGGCTCGCCGCCGTGGGATCGTCGGGGCGGGGGTGAGGGCATGGCGGCGGTGACGGAGTGGCTCCTGGGCGCTGGTGCGGCCGTGGTGGTGGTCGGGGCGCCCGCGGCGCTGGAGCTGGTGCGCGGCTCCCTCTTCGAGCGCAGGCGGGCCGAGGAACGGGAGCGGCTGCTCGCGCAGGTGGCCGAGCCGGCCGCCGTCGAGGACCCGCTGCCGAGATTCCAGGACGTCGGCGGGATTCCGCGCCAGCGCCCGCCGCGGCTCGGCGACCGGCGGGACGATTTCACGCCGCTCCTCGTGGAGTACTACGCCTACGGCTTGACCCAGGCCCGCAGCAGCTTCGCGACCAGCCAGCTCTTCGCCGGGGCGGGCGCGGCGATCCTGCTCTTCGGAGTGGCGCTCGCCGTATGGAAGGCCGAGGCCGGGGGAGAGCTGTACCTCGGCGTGGTCCTGAGCGCGCTCGGGCTGGTCACCACCCTCGTCGGGCAGCTGTTCCACCGCCGGGCCGACATCGCGCTCAAGCACATGGCCGACCAGACCGCCTCGCTGCGCGACGACCGCCGGGCCGCCGAGACGACGCAGCAGGCCATCGGCCTGCTCGACGACGTCGCCGACCCGGTCCTCAAGGCCCGGCTCCAAGCCGGACTGATCCTGAGACTTTCCGGGGCGGAGCTCCCCGGCTAGCGGGATAGTGGAGGTATGTGCCGTTCCATCAAGACCCTGCGCCCGCCGGCCATCCCCGAGAAGGCCACCGAGGAGGAGATCCGCGCCGCCGCCCTGCAGTACGTGCGCAAGGTGTCGGGCTTCCGCGCACCCGCGCCGCACAACCGGGAGGTGTTCGAGGCCGCCGTGGACGCCATCGCCGAAGCGACCCGGGACCTCCTCGACGGGGTGCATGTACGGGGCCGCACCGCCCCCGCCTGAGCCGCGGGCGGGGAGGCCGCGGCGGCGGGGAGCCGGGTCAGGCGGTCAGGGGCAGGCGGGTCGGGGCAGCTGGTCAGGCGATCAGGGGCAGGCGGGTCGGGGCAGTTGGTCAGGCGCCGCTGTGGGAGCGGCGGCGCACCACCCACACCCCGGCGACGAGCGCACCCGCGACGAGCGCGCCGCCCGCCGCGATCTGCGCCGGGCTCATCGAGCCCGTGCTGCCGCCGGTCCCGCCGCGCGCGGCGCCGGGGGTGACCTGGAGCGAGAGGGTGACGCGCTGGCCCCCGGTACCGCCGCACTCGAAGGTGACGCGGTGCGCGCCCGGATTGGCGTTGCCGTGCACGGTGGCGCCACCGAAGAGGTTGGTGGCCTCCAGATTGCCGGGCGTCAGCCGCACCTCGCCGAAGGCGCTCGACGTCACCCGGCCCGTCCTGGTGCCGCAGCCCTCGATGTTCAGGGCGACCCGGCCCCCCGGCGCGACGGCCGAGGGAGAGACGGTGGCGAAGGGGGCGGCGGAAGCGAGCGTGGCGGGAGTGGCGGCAGCGACGACGAGGGTGGCGGCGGTGACGGCCAGCAGGCGGCGCGGTGTGGCGAGGGGCGTGGCGCGGGGTGTGGCAGGCGGCGTGGCGTGCATGGAGAGAACTCCTCGGGCTCCTCGAAACGGTGCGACCAGGCCACGGGTGTGACGCGGATTCGGTTCGCACCGTGTCTTGGACGCTAGGAGCCAGGCCCGGGACCGGCGATCGGGGCCGGGTGAACGGGTGAGCCACTGCTCCGCCCGGGGGAACGCCGCGGTCCGAGCGGGCGGGCGACCGGGCGGGAGGGGGCTACGCCGCCGGGGCCGGCGCCGCGACCGGACGGCGGACGAGGAACGCGGCCAGCGCCCCCGCCGCGAAGAGGGCGACGATCGACACCGCGGTCCCCAACCACTGCGTGCCGAGCCACTGCGTCCCGAAGTAGCCGAGCGCCACGCTGTACCCGGCCCAGGCCATGCCCGCGAGAGCCGACCAGGGCAGGAACTCCGTCACCTTGCGATGCGTCTTGCCCGCCCCCAGCGACACCACGGAGCGCCCCGCCGGTGCGAAGCGGGCGATCACCACCAGGGCGCCGCCGCCCCGCGCCAGAGCCGTACCGAGGCGCTCGTGCGCCCGTGTCAGCCGGCGCGAGCGGGCGATCGCCCGGTCCAGCCGGGCCCCGCCGCGCCGCGCCAGCCGGTACGCGGCCATGTCGCCCAGTACCGAGGCCGTCGTGGCGATCACCAGCAGGGCCAGGATGTCCGGAACCTGTGCGGGAACCGGCACCGGCCCCGCCGCCCCGGCCGCGGCCGCGGCAGCGGCCGCGGTGATCACGAGGACCCCGCTGGGCAGCACCGGAAGGAAGACGTCGAGCACGACCGACACCGCCACCACGGCGTAGATCCATGGGCTCGCGGTCAGCGACCCCAGCGTCTCAAACAAGGCGGGACTCCCCAGTCCGGTTGACGTGCTGCGGCATGAAGCGCCGCGACGTCGCGGGGAGCGGCAGGAGCGGCTTGACAGCCAGACAGCGTACGCCCGGTGTCCACTCCCCGGACGCCCGGGGCCCGCCCCGTGCCCCGCCTAGCCCCGCCCCCGTGCCCGCCGCGGGTGCGGGACGGCCCCCGTACCGCGGCTCACTCCGGCGCGGAGAGCTCCCGGTCGAGCACTGTCACCAGTCGGGCGCCCTGGCGGCCCTTGCGTGCCTGGTCCAGCCGCAACCGGGCCGTCCGCCCCGCCAGGGCCAACGTCATCAGCTGGTTCCCGAACCACGGGCCGCCCGTACGACGCCAGCTCAGCGGCGGCCGCCCCGTCCGGCCGTGGCGGGTGAAGCCCCGCCCCAACCACCGGCCCGTACGCGACCAGCCCAACCGGAAACCCCACTTCACCGCGGTGTGGATCGAATTGTGCGCGGGCGAGCAGGTCAGCTGGAACACCCGCGACGTGCTCGGTATGCGCGGCTCGGCCACATACGCGTGGTGGACGTCCCCGGAGAGCACGCACACCGTCGCCGGCGCCCGGGGCCCCGTCCCGACCTCCTCGATGAGATCGGTCAGCGCCGCGAACGAGGCCGGGAACGCCGCCCAGTGCTCCAGATCACTGCGCCGGCGCAGGTTCTCCCCGATCCGCGCCCAGCGCGGCCCCCGCTCCCCGCGGCACAGCGCCGCGTTCCACGTCTCGGCGTCGTGGATGAGCGGCGGCATCAGCCACGGCAGCGAGGAGCCGATCAGCAGGTGGTCGTAACCCCCGTGTCCCGCCAGCGCGTTGTCGCGCAGCCACTGCTGCTCTCCCGCGTCGAGCATCGCCCGCCCGTCCTCGGCCAGCACCCGCGCCGCCCGGGTGTCCACCATCAGCAGCCTGGTCCGGCCGAAGTCGCGCCGGTAGCTCCACCGCGCTGTGGTGGGGTCGGCGTCCGCGATCGCCGCGAAGGTGCGCAGCGCGTCCGTGCCGTCCGGGGTCTGCCTCACCAGCCCGTAGAGCTCGTCCGCCGCGAGCTCGGCCGGCGAGAGGTTGCCCAGGTGCTGGTAGACCCAGTACGACATGAGCCCGCTGAGCACGCGCTCCTGCCACCACGGCGTCGCCCGCATCTCGGCCAGCCACGCCGCGCTCGTGTTCCAGTCGTCGATGACGTCGTGGTCGTCGAATATGTGCAGGCTCGGCACCGTCGAGAGCAGCCAGCGGATCTCCGGATCGAGCCAGGACTCGTAGTAGAGGCGGGTGTACTCCTCGTAGTCCGCGACCTGCGCACCCGGCGGGTCCCTCAGGTCGCGGCGGGCCGCGAGCCACCGTCTGGTCTCCGCGGACAGCGCGTCCGCGTACACCTGGTCGCCGAGCAGCAGCAGCAGGTCCGGACGCTCCGCCTCCGGGTCGGCCGCCAGCCGCGCCGCGAGGGTGTCCAGCGCGTCCGCGCCGTGCGGACCGTGGCGCCCGGCGGGCGGCGCGGCCTGCCGGCAGGATCCGAAGGTGACGCGCAGAGCGGGCGAGGTCAGCGCGGAGCCCGTCACGGCCGGCGTGCTGATCGTGCTCGGCGGGAAGCCGCTGTCGGGCAGCGGCCACACGCGGACGCCGTCCAGGAGCACCTCGTACTCCGTCGTGGCACCCGGAGTCAGTCCCGTCACCGGCACCACCGCGTAGTGGTGGCCGGCGATCTGGAAGGTGCGCACGCTGCCGCTCCCACCGTCGGCGCACCGCACCTCCGCGGTGCACGGGCGGTCGGACTCGACCCATATGGTGGCCGAACCGCCCGTGTCCCAGTCGACGTGGCGCAGCACCGGCCCCAGCCGCAATCCGGCCATGCGACTCCCCCTCCTTCGTGTCCCCTGCGATCACCGTACGACGCGGAGGGGCCGCTCCGCCTCCCCCTGGCGGGGGAGAGGCGGGGGGAGGATCTCCGCGTGCGTCAGCAGCCGTTCAGGATGTTGACCAGGGCCGTCTTCTCGCCCGAGTCCATGCTCAGGCCCCAGTGCTGCTTCACGTGGACCCACATGCGCGCGTATGTGCAGCGGTACGCGGTGCGCGGCGGCAGCCACTTGCCCGGGTCGAGGTCGCCCTTGGCCTGGTTGACGTTGTCGGTGACCGCGATGAGCTGCGGGCGGCTGAGGTCGTTGGCGAACTGCTGGCGCTTGCTGGTGGTCCAGGAACTGGCCCCGGAGCGCCAGGCCTCGGCCAGGGCGACCATGTGGTCGATGTCGATGTCCGAGGCGGCCGTCCAGGTGGCGCCGTCGTACTCGGAGTACCAGCTTCCGCTCACGGCGGCGCAGGCGGAGTCCTGGACGACGTTCACGCCGTCGCGCTTGAGGACGGTCTCGCGGGTGTTGCAGCTGCCGGAGACGGTGCTCCAGTGCGGGAAGAGGTCGCGGCTGTAGCCGCTGCTGGACCCCTCCGCCTTCGGCGTGACGGTCGCCAGGTAGGAGCGGGCGGCCGAGGCGCTGATGGGGGTGGGCGGCGCGGCCGCGGCGGTCGGGGCGTTGACGAGGGAGGTGAGGGAAGCGAGCGCCGCTACTGACGCGAGCACGCCAATGCGACGCGCGTAGACGCTGGATATGAGTGCCATGAGGGCTCCCTGGGTGCGGGGGGTGTGGCTGTACGGCCCCGGCGGGGCGCGGCCATGCTTGCGGCGCCGGATGTCACGGGGATGGGCGCCAGATGACAGCCTGGCGACATGGGCACGTCACATCAAGTGGTCAACGGGGCCGGATTGAGCGGAAGTTGACGTTCCGCACGCAGGTGGAGCGGATGCCGCCCCAGCCGAGTCACCCGAAGCCGGGACCAAAGGCCCATACCGGCCACCCCCGCGCGTCACGTACCCTGTACGGAGCAGAAGGGGAGTAGCTCTTCGCCGGACCGTCGACATACTGCTGGGTCACCCCAGCCGGCGCCCGGAGGCAAGCCGCGCACCACGGCGGCGGGCCAGCGAGACCTTCGGCCGCAGTGTCCTGTCCCGCGTAGGCGCCCTCGTGCGCGCCCGCGCACCCCAGGGCGCCGCCGAGCCGAAGCGACCCCCGCACCACCCCAGGTCTCTCGGTACCGCTGGCGTCCTGCCCGACCGATCGAGGTTCCACCCCGTGTTCAGCTTCAGCGTCACGGCGATCGCCTTCGGCGTCGTCTTCCTCGCCGAACTCCCCGACAAGACCGCCCTCGCCGGCCTGATGCTCGGTACCCGCTACCGCGCCTCGTACGTCTTCGCGGGCGTCGCCGCCGCCTTCACCGTCCACGTCGCACTGGCGATCGCCGCGGGCAGCGTCCTCACCCTCCTCCCGCACCGCCTCGTCCAGGCCGTCGTCGGCCTCCTCTTCCTCGCGGGCGCGGCGATGCTGCTCCTGAAGAAGAACGACGAGGACGAGGAGGTCAAGCCGCCGGCCGACCAGTCCTTCTGGAAGGTGTCCGGAGCGGGCTTCATGCTGATCCTGGTGGCGGAGTTCGGAGACCTCACCCAGATCATGACCGCCAACCTCGCCGCCCGCTACGACAACCCCGTCTCCGTCGGCCTCGGCGCCGTACTCGCCCTCTGGGCGGTCGCCGGCATCGGCATCCTGGGCGGACGCACGCTCATGAGGTACGTGCCGCTGCGCCTCATCACCAAGATCGCCGCTGCCGTCATGGCCGCCCTGGCCGCCTTCTCCCTCTACGAGGCCATCGCGGGCTGACGGCCCTCCCCCGCCGGAGATATCGCGGGCGTATCGAGAAACGCATACGGCACGGCAACGCCCCCTCGCGTCCCATCAGGGCATGGACCACCACGCACCCCCGCGCCGCCGCACGCGCGAAATCGTGCTCCTCTGCGCCGCGATCCTCGCCGTGGCGGGCGCCGTCCTCGTCCTGCGGCGGCCGCTGCTGATGGCCGCGCCCGCGTGCATGGCCGGGCGGTGGCACGGCTGCTTCGACACCTTCAACGGCGTCGTCCTCATGACCCTGCTCGCCGTGCCGGTGGCCCTGCTCGCGGCGTGGGCCCTGGCACGCCGACGGCGCGCCGCCGGCGTCCCGTCGGCGTGGCGGCTGTCGCTGGCCGAGGTGGGCATGGTCCACGGGACGGTGCCCTTCCTCTGGATGACCCTGATGCCGGGGGCCGCGCCCGGCACCGTCCCCGGCCGGACGAGCCTCATACCGCTGCGGGACCTGCTCACGATGGGACCCGGCGGGATCATCGGCAACCTGCTGGTCTTCGCGGCGCTGGGCTTCTTCGCACCCGTGCGGTGCGCGGCGCTGGCCTCCCTGCCCCGGATCCTGGCCCTCGGAGCCGGCTGCTCGGTGCTGGTCGAAACCGCCCAGTACGTCCTACGGCTGGACCGGGTGTCCTCCGTGGACGACGTACTGGTCAACGCCGCCGGCGCGGCGCTGGCCGCAGTCGCCTCACGCCGCTGGTGGCGCACCAGGGCGGACGCGTCGCCCGACCGGCCCCGGCCCGCACTGGTCGCGGCGCGCTGAGCGGCGTGCCCGGCGCGCACCCGCCTTCGCATACGGCGGCGATACGCGGCGCTGCTTAGGCTGCACCCATGCGTGTGCTGATCGTCGAGGACGAGCCCTACCTGGCGGAAGCCGTCCGCGACGGCCTGCGGCTGGAGGCCATCGCCGCCGACATCGCCGGCGACGGCCACTCCGCCCTGGAACTGCTCGGCGTCAACACCTACGACCTCGCGGTCCTCGACCGCGACATCCCCGGCCCCTCCGGCGACGAGGTCGCCCGCCGCATCGTCGCCTCCGGCAGCGGCATGCCGATCCTCATGCTCACCGCCGCCGACCGGATCGACGACAAGGCCTCCGGCTTCGGACTCGGCGCCGACGACTACCTCACCAAACCCTTCGAACTGCGCGAGCTCGTCCTGCGCCTCAGGGCCCTCGACCGGCGACGCGCCCACGCCCGGCCCCCGGTCCGCGAGATCGCCGGCCTGCGGCTCGACCCCTTCCGCCGCGAGGTCTTCCGCGACGGACGCCACGTCGCACTCACCCGCAAGCAGTTCGCCGTCCTGGAAGTCCTCATCGCCGCCGAGGGCGGTGTCGTCAGCGCCGAGGAACTGCTGGAACGGGCCTGGGACGAGAACGCCGACCCCCTCACCAACGCCGTACGCATCACCGTCTCCGCACTGCGCAAACGACTCGGCGAACCATGGACCATCGCCACCGTGCCCGGCGTCGGCTACCGGATCGACACCCCTACGGACCCCACCCGCCGCGGCAGCACGCATGCGTAGACGCCCCGGCCCCAGCGCCCGACTGAAACTCACCCTCAGCTACGCGGGATTCCTCCTCCTCGCCGGAGCCCTCCTGCTGGCCGTCGTATGGATGTACCTGCTGCGCTACGTCCCCGACAACTCCCAGGGCCTCCTCGGGGTCTCCCCCAACCGCTACCTCCTCGTGCGCACGTTCGCCCCCGCCGCGGCCGTGGCCATGGCGGGCCTGCTCGTGTTCGGCCTCCTCGGCGGATGGATCCTGGCCGGCCGCATGCTCGCACCCCTCACACAGATCGCCGACGCGGCCCGCACGGCCGGAAACGGGTCGCTGTCCCACCGCATCCGCATGGCGGGCCGCCAGGACGAATTCCGCGAACTCTCCGACACGTTCGACTCGATGCTCGAACAACTTGAGTCCCACGTCGCCGAGCAGCAGCGGTTCGCCGCGAACGCCTCCCACGAACTGCGCACCCCGCTGGCGATCTCACGGACGCTCCTCGATGTCGCCCGCAAGGACCCCACCCGGGACCGGGACGAACTCGTCGAACGCCTGCACGCTGTCAACACGCGGGCGATCGACCTCACCGAAGCCCTCCTGCTGCTCAGCCGCGGCGACCGCGGACACGTCACCCGCGAGAGCGTCGACCTCTCCCTCCTCGCCGAGGAGGCGGCGGAGACGCTGCTCCCCCTCGCCGAACGCCGCCGGATCACCCTCGACGTCACCGGCGGGACGGCCCCGACCAGCGGGTCCGCGGAGCTCCTCCTGCACCTGGTGACGAACCTCGTCCAGAACGCCGTCGTCCACAACCACCCCGCCGGCGGCACCGTCACGGTCCACACCGAGCCCCACGGTGACACGAGCGTGCTGCGGGTCGAGAACTCGGGCCGCCGACTGCCACCGGAACTGGTACCGACCCTCACCGAACCCTTCCGGCGCGGAACGGAGCGGGTACGCACCGACGAGCACGCCGGTGTCGGCCTCGGCCTGGCCATCGTGCGGAGCATCGTCCGCGCCCACGACGGGACCCTGGACCTCGCCCCGCGCCCCGCCGGCGGGCTCCTCGTCACGGTGCGGCTTCCCGGCAGGCCGTAGGCGCCGGTCCTCGGGGGGAACAGCAGGGCTGGTGTTGTCCGGGGGGACCGTCGCGGGCCGCGATCCTTCGGGGCCTCGGGGCCTCGGGGCCTCGGGGCCCCGCGTCGCGGGTTCTCGCCCGCGGGGAACGCCCGCCACCGGGACGAGCGGCCACCTCAGTACGAGCGGTGACCCCCGGTGGGGGACGCGGGCCGGCCGACAGCCGTCCCGGTCAGGCCGCGGGCCGGATGGTGATGTCGATCGAGCCGTCGGCGGCGGGCGTGACGGTCAGCGAGGTCAGGTCCGGGACGTGGGCCGTAGGGGCGTGGGCGGCGGCGCGCGGGCCGACGCCGATGACGCGCATGCCCGCCGCGCGGCCGGCGGCGATGCCCGCGGCCGAGTCCTCGAAGACGACGCAGTCGGCCGGATCCACGCCCAGGGCGGCGGCGCCCTTGAGGAAGCCCTCGGGGTGGGGCTTGCTGGCCCGCACCGACTCGGCGGTGACCCGCACCGCGGGCATCGGCAATGCGGCGGCGGTCATCCGGGCCGTGGCCAGGGCCGTGTCGGCGGAGGTGACCAGGGCGTGCGGGAGGCCGTCGATGGCGGCCATGAACTCCGGGGCGCCCGCGACCGGGACCACGCCGTCGGTGTCGGCGGTCTCGCGGGCGAGCATCACCGCGTTCTCCGCGTGGTTGATCTCGACCGGCCGATCGGGGAGGAGGATGGCCATGGTGGCGTAGCCCTGGCGGCCGTGGACCACCTTGAGTGCCTCCTCCGGGTCCAGCCCGTGCGACACCGCCCACTCCCGCCAGCAGCGTTCGACCACCGCGTCCGAGTTGACGATCGTCCCGTCCATGTCCAGGAGCAGGGCCTTGGCGGTGAGGACGAGGGGCGTGGTGGTGGTGCTTGCCGACATCGGCGGGTCTCCAGACAGTGCGGGAGGTGCGGTGGGGCGGTGTGTGACGGGCCGGAAAGAAAACAAGCGGTTCCGTCCCCCGGTCAGGGGTTGAGGACGGAACCACTTTGTTCCTTCACGATACAAAATACGGGGCGGTCTCGCCACTCTCGCGGGTGTGACCCTCATCCCTCCAGTGCCTGACGCGTCACGGGGCCGTAGACGCCCCACTCCTCGTCGTCGATGCCGCTCTCGTACTGGAAGGTCGACACGGCGTTCTCCACCCGCCAGTCGAACTTCCCGTGCACCCTGCCCTGGTACAGCCCCTCCGCGGCCAGCAGCCGCTGCAGCTTCTCGACCTCCGCGCCCGAGTCCCCGTACCGCAGGGTCGGGCCCGGCGCGGGACGCGGCGGCGACGAGCTGGGGGCGCGGCTCGCGCTCGGGGACGGGGTCCGGGACGGGGACGCCGAGGACGAGGACGACACGGAGGGGCTGGGGGAGGCGGAGGGGGACGCGGAGCGCGAGGCGCTGGGCGAGGGGGACGCGGACGCGGAGGCCGACGGGGACGCGGAGGGGCCCGTGGGGCCGGCGGTGGGGTCCGGCGACGGTACGGCCGGCGCCGCGCTCGACGGCGGGGCCGACGCCGCGGCATCCAGCCGGGCCGTGCCCCCGTCCCCCGAGCCCGGAAGCGCCCACAGAGCCAGCGCCGTCCCGCCGAGGGCTACGGTCGCGGCGCCGCCGAGCAGGAGCGGCAGCAGCAGGCGACGCCGGGACGGCGAGCCGACCCGCCCCTCGGGGCCCCCGCCCCCGCCCCCACCCCTTCCCCTGTTGAACGGCGTCCCCCGTTCCTGCAGTCCCGCGCCGCCGGGCAGGCCCGCGCCGGGCGGTGCCGCGCCGCCGGGCGGGACTGTGCCGGGCGGTGCCGCGCCGCCGGGCGGGACTGTGCCGAGCTGGACCGTGTCGGCCGCGCGGGGCGGCGTCGGCGGGGCGTCCGGCCAGGGCCGGCCGGGCGGCGGTACGGGAACGCCGTACGCCGGGGTTTCGTCGTGCCGTCCCGGTGCCGCCGCCTCGCCGGACCCCTGAAACGCACCCCGGCCGCCGCGGCGTTCGGCGTGCGGTATCTCGTGAGGTCTCCCGTGCGCCGTGTCGTACCCGGGAGCCACCATGCCCGTGACCGGCGGCTCGTCCGGTTCGACGGGATCGGGCAGCGTCACGTACGGGCGGATGCGCAAGGGATCGAAACCCGCACCCGGCGCACACCGGCAGCCGGCACCGACAGCGCCGCAATCTGGACAGTGCTCACCGCTCACTGGAATCCCTTCCTGGCCATCATTGCCTGCGATTATGCAGACCCTCCGAGGACCTCCCAACCTCTCCGAGAGGCCATAACCGGACACACCGCTCAGGATGGAGATGTTGATCCGGCCAGAGGAGGAATCGATGGCGCAGGATGTGACCACGGGGGCCGCGGGCCCCGGTTCCGGGCCGCGAAAGGCCGGCCCCGACGCCGAGCACCCCACGCGCGAAGTACTCGTCTCCATCGGCGCACTGCTGCTCGGCCTGCTGATCGCGGCGCTCGACCAGACCATCGTCTCCACCGCCCTTCCGACCATCGTCAGCGAGCTCGGCGGCATGGCGCACCTGTCCTGGGTCGTCACCGCCTACATGCTGGCCTCCACCGCGGCCACCCCCCTGTGGGGCAAGCTCGGCGACCAGTACGGCCGCAAGAAGCTCTTCCAGTACGCCATCGTCCTCTTCCTCATCGGCTCCGCCCTCTGCGGCATCGCGCAGGACATGCCCCAGCTCATCGGCTTCCGCGCCCTGCAGGGCCTCGGCGGCGGCGGCCTCATCGTGCTGTCCATGGCGATCGTCGGCGACATCGTCCCGCCCCGCGAACGAGGCAAGTACCAGGGCCTCTTCGGCGGCGTCTTCGGAGCGACCAGCGTCCTCGGCCCGCTGCTGGGCGGACTGTTCGTCGACCACCTGTCCTGGCGCTGGGTCTTCTACATCAACCTCCCCATCGGTCTCATCGCGCTGGCCGTCATCGCCGGCGCGCTGCGCATCCCGTCCCGCTCCTCGAAGCACACCATCGACTACCTCGGCACCTTCCTCATCGCCTGCGTCGCCACCTGCCTCGTGCTCGTCGCCTCCCTCGGCGGCACCTGGGGCTGGGGATCGGCCCGGATCATCGGACTGGCCGTCCTGAGCGTCGTGCTGATCGCCGTCTTCGTCCTCGTGGAGCGCAGGGCCGCCGAACCCGTCCTGCCGCTCACGCTGTTCCGCATCCGCACCTTCACCCTCTGCTCGATCATCAGCTTCGTCATCGGTTTCGCGATGTTCGGGGCGATGGTCTACCTGCCGACCTTCCTCCAGGTCGTCCAGGGCGTCTCGCCGACCATGTCCGGCGTCCACATGCTTCCGATGGTGGTCGGCATGCTCATCTCCTCCACCGCCTCCGGCCAGGTCGTCAGCCGCACCGGACGCTGGAAGGTCTTTCCCATCGCCGGTACCGCCGTCACCGCCGTCGGCCTGCTCCTGCTGCACCAGCTGCAGCGCACCAGCTCGACCTGGGAGATGAGCGTCTACTTCTTCGTCTTCGGCGCCGGCCTCGGACTGGTCATGCAGGTGCTCGTACTGGTCGTGCAGAACTCCGTCAGCTACGCCGACCTCGGCGTCGCCACCTCGGGCGCCACCTTCTTCCGCTCCATCGGCGCCTCCTTCGGCGTCGCGATCTTCGGCACGGTCTTCACCAACGGCCTGGACGACAAGCTGTCCTCCTCCCTCGCCGGAGTCGCGCTGCCCCCGGGGGCGGACGTCGCCCAGCTGGAGGCCGACCCCCGGGCCATCGGGGCCCTTCCCCCCGAACTGCGGCCCCGTGTCCTGGACGCCTACGCCTCCGCCATCACCGACGTCTTCCTCTACGCCGTGCCCGTCGTCCTGGTCGCCTTCGTCATCGCCTGGTTCCTCAAGGAGGACACACTGCGCGGCTCGGTCACCGCGCCCGATGTCACCGAGACCCTCGCCTCGAACCCCGTCCACCGCTCCTCCCACGACGAGGTAGCCCGCGCGCTGACCGTGCTCGGCACCCGTGAGGGGCGCCGCCACGTCTACGAGAGGATCACGCAGAAGGCGGGATACGACCTGCTGCCCGCCGCCAGCTGGCTGCTGCTGCGGATCAACAGGTACGGGTCGACCGAGCCCGCCGTGCTGGCCGAGCGCACGGCCGTGCCGTTGAAGGCCGTCACCGAGGCCGCCCGCCAGGTCGAGGAGCGCGGGCTCGCCTCCCGGGACGGGCTGGCCCTCATCCTGACCCACAAGGGGCGCGTGGCCGCCGCCAAGCTCGCCGGCGCCCGGGAGGAGTCCCTCGCCGAACTGCTCGGCGACTGGTGGGGCCCGGACCGCCCGACGGACCTGATCGAGCTGGTCCGCGAGATCAACACGGAGCTCTGCGGATCCGACGCCGAGGAGCCCTACGACGCCGCCCCCCGACGGGACCACGCCGCGCACTAGCGTGCCGGACGGCCTCCGACGGGACGGGCGAGGCTCTTCTCGAACCAGTGCTCCGCATACGGGCCGGCGCTGTACGCGGGTATCTCCGCGTACCCGTGCCGCGCGTACAACGAGCGGGCCTCCACCAGATCCGACCGTGTGTCCAGCCGGACCCGCTCGGCGCCCAGCGCGCGACCCTCGTCCTCCAGCGCCGCGAGGAGGGCCGCCCCGCCACCGGTGCCGCGGGCGCGCGGGTCGACGTAGACCCTGGTCAGCTCGGCGGTGGAGGGGTCCAGGAGCCGTATGCCGCCGCATGCCAGGGGCTCGCCGCCGAGTCTGCCGACGAGGAACCGGCCCGTGGGCGGGACCAGCGCGTCATCCGGGAAGTCCAGCAGCCCCTGGTCGACCTCCGCTTCGCTGACGGCCCGTTTCCAGTACCGGCCGGCGACCTCCGCGTAGTAGGCGCGGCGCAGACGCGTGGCGTCGGCCGTGGTGAACGCCTCCGGCGCCACGGTCCACGACGGGCCGTCGGCACGGCGCGCCGCCTCCCCGGTCGAGGCCCCGGTCGAAGTCGCAGTCGAGGCCGTACCGGAGGCCGACGACGAAGCCGCCGACGAAGCCGGCGAGGAAGGGGAGGTGGCGGTGGGTGTGCGGTATTCGCTGTGTGTGTCCATGGCGTCATTGTGGAGTCCGGCGGCGATCTCCCGCGTGGAATATCCACAAGCACGGGCACATGATGGGAAAACAGGAAAATCGCACCTACGGAGGGTGGACCCCCATGTCGGAGCACCCGGACTGTGCCCTCATCCGCCGCGCCTACGAGGCCTTCGGCAAGGGCGACATGGAGACCCTGAGCACGCTGATGACGGCCGACGTCATCCACCACGTGCCCGGCAGCAGCCCGCTGTCGGGGCACCACAAGGGGCGCGAGGCGGTCCTCGACCTCTACCGGCGGCTCGGGGAGGAGACGAAGGGAACGTTCCGGGTCGACCTGGAGACGGTACTCGCCGACGGCCGGGGCCACGTGATGGCCATCCACACCTCCCGCGGCGACCGCGGCGACCGCGGAATCGAGATCCGCGGCGGCCTCTTCTGCACGATCATCGGACACAAGGTCACCGACATCGACGAGTGCACCGCGGACATCGACGAGATCGACGCCTTCTGGAGCTGAGCACCCGCCCGCACCCGCACCGGCCCGCGCCCGCACTCCTGCGGCTCGGCATGCGGCAGAACGCGACGTGACCTGTTTCACCGAAAGCCCCCCCGGGCGGCCCGGGGAGACGGCCGCGCCGCTGTCGCCGCCGGCCTCTCCCCGTCATGCCTGCGGCGTCAGGCCTTCTTCGGCGCGGCCTGCTGGACAACCTCGAACGACCACACCGACGACCCCGACGCGGCAGGCTTCGGGCGCTCCCCGCCGCCCTCCCCGCCCTGGTGAGCCGCCTTCATCGGGCCGTCCATCCACGCCTGGAAGTCCTCCTCGGACCGCCACCGCGTGTAGACGAGGTACTGGTCGGTGCCCTCCACCGGGCGCAGCAGTTCGAACCACTCGAAGCCGTCCGACGCCTCCACGGCCCCCGCCCTGGAGGCGAAGCGCCGCTCCAGGACCTCACGCTGCTCCGCGGGCACAGTCAGTGCGTTGATCTTCACGATGCTCATGCGCGCCATCCTAGGTACCCCGCGGGGGATATCGTCGTCCCGGTAATGAAACGCGGTACGAAGCGCGGCAGCCGGGCGAAGTCAGGGTTGCGTTCAACAGGGCGGGAGGCCGGCGAGGCGTGGCTAACGCGGCGGAGCACAGTGGTGCGAACGGACATGCCGGGGTCATAGGCGGTAGCGGCCGGCTGGGGGCGGCGCGACTGCTCCTGTGGGCGCTGGCGGGGGCGCTGGCGGTCAGACAGGCCGCCGCGGTGCTGCGCGTGCCTCCGGGCGAGTGGCTCAGCGGCTTCCACCTCCCCGGTGCCCTGCCCGGCACCCTCTACGACACCGGCCAGTTCACCGGGACCCCCTTCGCCGGGCTGGTCCTCAAGCCGCTGACCGGCTTCGCCGCCCCGTCGCTGGAGGTGGCCTGGACCTGCGCGACACTGCTGTTCGTGGCCGCCGTCGGCCTCGTCGCCGCGCGCGGCCTGCCCGATCCCGTACCGCGGCGCACCGCGCTGCTCGCCGCGCCCGTCCTGACCGCCCTGATGATGGTCTCGCTGCCCGTCCGCGAGGCCGCCTCGCCCGGTCAGACGGCCGTCCTTCCGGTGCTGCTGGTGCTCCTCGCCGTGTTCCGGGTGCCGGCCGACCGTCCCGCCGGCTTCCTCCTGGGCCTGGCCGCCGCGCTCCAGCCGGCGCTCCTGCTGTTCGCCCCGCTGCTGTGGCTGTCCGGGCGCCGCCCCGCCGCGAAGACCGCCGCCGCCACCTTCGCCGGAGCCACCGCGCTGTCCTGGGCGGCGATGCCGCGCGACTCCTGGACGTACTGGGCCCAGCACCTGGCCGGCACGGGCCTCGGCGGCGCCCCCGACAGCCTCGCCAACCAGTCCGTGCATGGCGCGCTGCTGCGCCTGGGCCTGACCGGGCCCGTCGAGGTCCTTCTCTACGCCGCCCTCGCGGCCGGCATCGTCTGGGTCGGCCTGCGCCGCGCGGTGCGCTACGCCCGTGACGGGCAGCTGCTCCTCGCGGTCGCCGTCACCGGCTGCGTGGCGGTCGCGGTATCCCCGGCGGGCTGGCGCCACCAGCTGCTGTGGGTGCTGCTCGCCGTCGCCGGCAAGGTCGGCAAGCGGGCCGCCGACCGGTCCGTGTGGCCGGTGGCCGTCGTCCTGGCGATGACCCTGCCGAGCACGGTGCTGCTGCCGAACCTGGCGCCGCTGGCCCCCGTACGCGACAACGTGCTGCTGCTGGCCGCGCTGGCCGCGGCCTGCGCGGTGCCGTTCCTGCCGCGCTCCTCCGAGTACTGGCGCACGCCGGTGCCCACCGCCTACGGGAAGCCCGCGCCGGCGCGCTGGGCGAGGGTGCCGCTGCTGCCGTTCTGGCGGCGGGTGCTGTCGCGGCCCAACCTGCTGCTGGAACTCCTGCTGATACGGGTCGGGTACTCGCTCTACTCGCACATCCGCGCCGCCGCCCCCACCAGCCGCTCGCTCGCCGAGGGCAACGCCGACCAGATCCTCGGGACCGAGCGGGTCCTGGGCATCGACATCGAGCATGCCGTGAACCACGCGGTGGTGAACACGCCCTGGCTGGAGTCGTTCTTCAACTTCTACTACACCTCCTTCCACTTCGTCGTCCCGCTGACGATCCTGGGCGTCCTGTACTGGCGCCGCCCGGGGGACTACCGGTGGGCGCGGGCCTCGCTGGGGCTGGCCACCGTCCTCGCCCTCATAGGGTTCTGGCTGTACCCGCTGGCGCCGCCGCGGCTGATGCCCGGTCTCGGCTTCATCGACACCGTGCACGGGCCGCAGGACCTCGCCAACCCGTCGTACGGGGCCATGACGGCGATCTCCAACCAGTACGCGGCGATGCCCTCGCTGCACTTCGGCTGGTCGCTGTGGTGCGGGATCGTGATCGTGGTACTCGCGCCGAAGGGCTGGCAGAAGCTGCTCGGGGCGCTGCACCCGCTGATCACGGTGTGCGCGATCGTCGCCACCGCGAACCACTGGGTGCTGGACGCGGTCGGCGGGGCGGTGGTCGTCGGGGCCGGGTTCGGGCTCGTGTACGCGCTGTCGGGGCCGCGGCGGCTGAGTGTGAGCCTGCCTGGGCAGCGGGCGGTGGCGCCGAGGGTGCGGGTGGGCGCGCCGTAGCCCTTCGGGGGGGCGGGGGTCTTGCGGCCCGGTCCGGTCCGGCGGGGTGCCGGTGCGGGGCGGCGGGGGCCGCTCGGGCGGGTGCGTGTCCGCCGCCGGGGCGCTGCCCGAGCCCCGCGCCTCAATCGCCGGCGGGGCTGGTTGGGGCTCCGCCCCTTGCCCCCGCGCCTGGATGGGGCGCGCCTGAGATGCTCGCGGGGCTGGGGCGGGTCCCGTGCCTGAAGCGGCGGTGGGCTGGTTGGGGCTCCGCCCCTTGCCCCCGCGCCTCAAACGCCGGCGAGGCTGGATGGGTCGCGCCTGAAACGTTGGCGAGGCTGGATGGGTCGCGCCTGAAACGTTGGCGAGGCTGGATGCCCCCGCGCTTCAAACGCCGGCGGGGCTGGATGGGCCCGTGCCTCAAATGGGTGGTCCGCGCCCGGGCTGTGGTGGGGTCGCGCCATAGGAGGTGGCGACGCGGGGGTGGTGGGGTCAGGGGTGGGTTACGCGGAGTTCCTTGATGCCGTTGAGCCAGGCCGCGCGGAGGCGTCGGGGGTCCTCGCCTGTCAGGCGGAGGTCCGGCAGGGCGTCGGCCAGGGCGTTGAAGATCAGGTCGATCTCCATGATCGCCAGGGATTTGCCGAGGCAGAAGTGCGGGCCGCCGCCGCCGAAGCCGAGGTGCGGGTTCGGGTCGCGGGTGATGTCGAAGAGTTCCGGGTCCCGGAAGACCTCGGGGTCGCGGTTCGCGGAGGAGTAGAACAGCCCCACCCGGTCGCCCGCCTTGATCTTCTGGCCGCCCAGCTCGGTGTCCTGCGTGGCGGTGCGCTGGAAGGACACCACCGGGGTGGCCCAGCGCACGATCTCCTCGGCGGCCGTCGCCGGACGCTCCCGCTTGTAGAGCTCCCACTGGTCGGGGTGGGTGAGGAAGGCGTGCATGCCGTGACTGATCGCGTTGCGGGTCGTCTCGTTCCCCGCGACGGCCAGCAGCAGGACGAAGAAGCCGAACTCGTCGGAGCCGAGGTTGCCCTCGCCCTCGGCGGCGACCAGCTGCGTCACGATGTCCTGGGCCGGGCACTCCTTGCGCGCGGCGGACAGGTTCATGGCGTAGCCGATGAGCTCCATCGCCGCGTTGGCGCCGACCTCCTCGGTGATCGCGTACTCCGGGTCGTCGTAGGCGATCATCTTGTTCGACCACTCGAAGATCCGCGACCGGTCCTCCTGCGGTACGCCGATCAGCTCGGCGATCGCCTGCAGCGGGAGCTCGCACGCCACCTGCGTGACGAAGTCGAAGCTGCCGTCGCCGGACACGGCCGCGGCCTCCTCGACGATCTTCCGGGCGCGGTTCCGAAGCGCTCCCTCCAGGCCGCGGACGGCCCGCGGGGTGAAGCCGCGCTGCACGATCTGGCGTACGCGCGTGTGCTCCGGCGGATCCATGTTCAGCATGATCAGCCGCTGGGCATCTATCGCATCACGCTGGATGTGCTCGTTGAAGCGGATGATGGCCGTATTGGTGGTGGAGGAGAAGAGTTCCGGGTGCGTGGAGACGTACTTGACGTCCGCGTGCCGGGTCACGACCCAGTAGCCCTCGTCGTCGAAACCGGTGATGCCGCGCCGCTGCGGGCACCACCACACGGGCGCGCTCTGCCGCAGCCGCGCGAACTCCGGGAGCGGGACGCGGCTCTGGAGCAGGTCGGGGTCGGTGGCGTCGAATCCTTCGGGCAGCGCGGGGCAGGACATCGGGCGACTCCAAGGTCTGACGGCCCATCAGAAGTTGGCTCGAAGGTAGTAACGAGTTCCAGAAGTGACAAGGGTCGGCGCGCCACCTGTTGCGTGTGGAATCCGTGCAGGCCGCGTGCAAGACCCTTGCGTGACGGGGTGTCGGGTCATAAGACTGCGGGGAGAACTAGAACGCGTACTAGTTCGGGCGGGGCGCCGGGACGGCCCGCCGCGTCGGCGCAGTGCAGGAGAGGACGAGCTCATGGCCGCGGAACCCGTCATCGTCGAAGCCGTACGCACCCCGATCGGCAAGCGCGGGGGCGCGCTCGCCAACCTCCATCCCGCCTACCTGCTCGGCGAGACCTACCGCGAGCTGCTCGCCCGTACGGGGATCCAGCCCGACTGCGTCGAGCAGATCGTCGGCGGCACCGTCACCCACGCCGGCGAGCAGTCCATGAACCCCGCCCGCAACGCCTGGCTGGCCATGGGCCTGCCCTACGAGACCGCCGCGACGACCGTGGACTGCCAGTGCGGCAGCTCCCAGCAGGCCAACCACATGGTCGCCAACATGATCTCCGGCGGCGTCATGGACATCGGCATCGCCTGCGGCGTCGAGGCCATGAGCCGGGTGCCGCTCGGCTCGGGCTCCAAGCACGGCCCCGGCAAGCCCTTCCCGGACGAGTGGAACGTCGACCTCCCGAACCAGTTCGAGGCCGCCGAGCGGATCGCCCGCCACCGCGGCCTGACCCGCGAGGACGTCGACGGGCTCGGGCTGCGCTCCCAGGAACGGGCCGCGGCCGCCTGGGCCGAGGAGCGCTTCAAGCGCGAGACCTTCGCCGTCCAGGTCCCCACGACGGAGGCCGAGCAGGCCGCCGGGCAGGGCATGTGGCGCCTGGTCGACCGCGACGAGGGCCTGCGGGACACGAGCATGGAGGCACTGGCCCGACTCAAGCCGGTCATGCCCACCGCCGTCCACACCGCCGGGAACTCCTCGCAGATATCCGACGGGGCCGCCGCCGTGATGTGGGCCTCGCGCAAGATGGCCCGCGCCCTCAAGCTCCGCCCGCGCGCCCGGATCGTCGCCCAGGCCCTGGTCGGATCGGACCCGCACTTCCACCTCGACGGGCCGATCGACGCGACGCGCGCCGTCCTCGGCAAGGCCGGCATGTCGCTCAAGGACATCGACCTCGTCGAGATCAACGAGGCCTTCGCCTCCGTGGTCCTCAGCTGGGCCCAGGTCTTCGACCAGGACCTGGAGAAGGTCAACGTCAACGGCGGCGGCATCGCCCTCGGCCACCCCGTGGGCGCCACCGGCGCCCGCCTCATCACCACCGCGCTGCACGAGCTGGAGCGCCGCGACAAGGAATTCGCGCTGATCACCATGTGCGCGGGCGGTGCGCTCGCGACCGGCACGATCATCCAGCGCCTGTGACCGCCCGCGCGGGGGCGCACTGAACCCCCGCGCGCACCGAACCCAGTGGGATGGGAAGCCGAAGGCCCCGGGGGCCGGACCTGGGGAGGCCGGCCACCGGGGCCCTCGCATGCGTACCCGTGCTCGGGGGTGCGTCTGCGTCTTTGCCGCTGGTGGTTTAGTACCAGTGGTTGTTCTGCCAGAAGTTCCAGGCGCCGACGGGGCTGCCGTAGCGGTCG